>NZ_BCQG01000056.1 GCF_001544315.1 Geobacillus jurassicus NBRC 107829 | reverse complement strand
CTTGGAGCGAGCGGATGAACGCGCTGTTTTTGATCGAAGATTTGCAGATGAAGGCGATGCTGTCGGAGATGGAGCAGCTGTACCGCTCTGATCGGGTGACGAAAGGAGAGGTGGCGAAACTATTGGCCATTTTCGCCAAATTCGATTATAGCCCGGTTATCTCGTATGTGCTTGAACCGAAATATGAGTTAACAGAGTTTTCGTATCGGGTCATTTTCGGTCATATGAGCGAGCGGCTGCTCCGACGGTTAAAAAAGCGGTTCGCTGAGCTGCCGCCGGCGGGAAAATACGCGTTTATCGATATGATCGGCATCCGCCGCCGAGAGGAACGGTTGTTTTTGCTCGAGCAATTGGCGTCGGAAGAGTTGGAAATTCGCGTTCGTGCGCTCAAGGCGATGTCAGAAATCGGCATACCGCTTGAAGCGCCAAAGCTTGAGCGCTACTTGTGCTCGCCGCATTGGCAAGAGCGGCTGATGGCTGCCCGCCTCGCCGGAAAATGCCGTGAAGAGCGGCTGCTTCCATTGCTGTATGAGCGGCTGGCTGACCGTTCATTTGCCGTTCGTTCGGAAGCGGCTGCTGCCATCGCGCGCCTGCCAGGCGGCCGGGCAGTGCTGCACAAAGCGGCGCGCACAGCGGTGGACCGTTATGCCCGTGACATAGCGAAACAATGGCTTGGGGAGGAGGGGTGATGGTGGAAGTGTGGCAAGCGTTCCTATTGGCCATCGGACATGTCGTGCTCGTTTATATGGCTGTCGTTCTCGCTTTTTATGCGTTTTTGCTTGTTGCCGCGTTCTTTCATTTGCGCCGCACTCATCGCCTTGACGATTGGGAACCGTATGAAGAATTGCTTGATGCCAGCTATGCGAAGCCGGTATCGATCCTCGTTCCAGCTTATAATGAGGAAGCGGGCATTGTCGGCTCGGTTCGCTCACTGCTAGCCATCGAATACCCGCAGTATGAAGTGATCGTCATTAATGACGGGTCAACTGACAAGACGCTTGAGCGGCTGATCGATCATTTCCGTCTGCAACCGGTCTATCGCATCATTCGCCGCCAACTGGAGGCAAAGGACATCAAAGCGGTTTACCGCTCGCCGGATTATCCACATTTATTTGTTCTTGATAAAGAAAAAGGCGGAAAAGCCGACGCGTTGAACGCCGGGATCAACGCTGCTCGTTATCCATACATTTGTTCTATTGATGGCGATTCTGTCCTTGAGCGGCGCGCGTTTTTGAAAGTGATGAAACCGATGCTTGAATCCGACGGAGAAGTCATCGCCTCTGGGGGGAGTGTCCGGATCGCCAACGGCTGTCGGATTGAACGCGGGGAAATCGTCAAAGTCGGATTGTCGCCGCGGCCACTCGTCATTATGCAGACGATTGAATATTTGCGCGCGTTTTTGCTCGGCCGCCTCGGCTTAAGCCGCCATAACTTGCTGTTGATCGTTTCCGGGGCGTTCGGCGTCTTTTCCAAACCTTGGGTGATCGAAGCGGGCGGATATGCCGATACTGCTGGCGAGGATATGGAACTCGTCGTGCGCCTGCATCGGCTGGCGCGAGAAAAGAGCGAAGCGAAAAAAATCATTTATATTCCTGACCCGGTTTGTTGGACAGAAGCGCCGGAAACGTATAGCGATTTGCGCCGGCAGCGGCGGCGCTGGCATCGCGGGCTGCTTGAGAGCTTATGGATGCATCGGTCGATGCTGTTCAACCCGAAATACGGTTCGATCGGCCTTCTTTCGCTGCCGTATTTTTGGTTCATTGAGCTTCTCGGACCGGTCGTTGAATTGATCGGCTATATCGTGGTTGTTTTTTCATTGTTTCTCGGGAGCATGTACGTGGAGTTTGCTCTTCTGTTGCTGACGGTTTCTGTGTTGTACGGTTCGTTTTTGTCGGCCGCCGCCGTCTTGCTTGAAGAATGGACAGAGCGGAAGTTCCCAAACGTATCTGATTTGGTGAGGCTTTTTTTCTTCTCGCTGACCGAGACGTTTTGGTACCGCCCGCTTACCGCTTGGTGGCGGTGCGAAGGGGTGATCGACGCCATTCGCCGAAAAAAGCAATGGGGGAGCATAAAGCGAAAAGGAGTGTCAGCATAACCGGCAGAACATCAACCAATCGCTTGTTTTCGATCAGCGAAAAGGGGGCTAGAAGGCCGGTCATGTAACAGAAAACTCACATTTCGCACCATGAATAAAAATTCAAAATAAGCCTGATTTTAGCGAATAAAAATTAGTTATTTTACAATATTTGTATAAAAATTTATTTTTATGCGAATATTTGAGTTATTTTTTTGTATATTATGCAAAGGTTGCGAAATATGAGAGAAAATGCGCCCAACCATGGCATTTTTCAAATTGAGAAACTTTTAAATATTGTTCTTCTCTTTACTCGAGAACCATCGGTTTAAGAGAAATGGTTGTTTTTCACCGGCTTTCTAGGGCGGCTTTCAGCATTTTCAGGCGAGGAGACCACCACTTCAACGACTGAAAGGAGTAAGTGGGGGAGAGGCGAGAGAAAAGATGCAGGTTAAATAAAGAAGCAAAAAAGGCGTCGGCGCGGCTCTCCCCGCCGCCAAGCCGATCAAAGCGCTAGAGCCGCCCAAGGGGCAGCTGATGAATTCAAGGCGAAAAAGCAAGGTGGAAGGCGGCGCCCGCCTAATAGCGGTCGCCGAGCCGTCTAAATACCGGCCTTGTCAGCTGTTTCGGACTTTGTTCCGGTTTTTCCTTCAGTCCGGTGTAGGCGATGAGAATGGCTTTGGCCTCCGACAGCGGCATCCGAGCTGGAGGGTTGCGGTACGAATCATTGAGAGCGCCGAGGTGCGGAAGGGCGGCGAAATCTTGTTTCGTCGGGGGAATGTGAAAATAGTAATCGCCGACGGCGACGAGCACGTCGGATTGCTGTTGACTGTATTTCGGATTGCGGGAAAAATGGAGGCCGACTTTTTTCGCCTTGCCCTCTTCAAGCAGCTTTTCGATCGCTTTTTTCTTCAAAAGATAAAGAAACGAAGGATTCAATGCTGTCTTAGCATGGCGGTTGACGGTAAAAATCGCTTTGGCAATATTGTCGACCGTCAATTGCACCGGTTTCATCGGCATGTCTCCTTTTTTCTTTCTATTATAACATAGAAAGATAACATAGGAAGCGGCATTGTTGCTAGTTTGTCCCGCTTCTAACTAGGAGCAAGCGAAAAAACGGTCAACTCCGGCGGGGCGAGAAATCGCAGCGGCACCCGCGTCGTGCCAAGGCCGCGGTTGACGTACAACAAGAGCCCGCCGACGTGGTAAAATCCTTCGTAATACCGCTCAGACAGCGGCGGCGTGATGAGCGGCCCGATAAACGGCAACTGAATTTGCCCTCCGTGGCTATGGCCGGACAACTGAACGTGAATGGAGAAGCGGCGCGTCTCAAGGGCGCCGTCCGGCTCATGAACGAGGGCGATTGTATATGTCGCCGGCGGAATGCCGCGAGTCATTTTCGACCAGTCCGGCTGCCCGAGCATCATATCATCGCTGCCGGCGATGGCGATCGCGTCGTGGCCGCGGCGGACGAGCACATGCTCGTTGACGAGGACGCGGAAGCCAGCCCGTTCCATCAATCGGCGGTAAATGTTCGTCCCGTAGCCGCCGTGATCATGATTTCCGTAAATGCTAAACTTTCCGAGCGGAGCGCGGATGCCGGCCAACGCCTCAGCGACTGTTTCAGTGTGCGGATACCGGTTCGCCTCATGAAGCAAATCGCCGGTGAAGACGACAAGATCGGGCCCAAGTTCGTTGATGCGGCCGATGACGCGGTAAAAGCGTTCTAAGCCGTAATAATGGCCGAGATGGAGATCGCTGAACTGCAGCAGCTTGACACCGGCAAACGACTTTGGGATCAACGGATGCGACAGCGTATGGTGCGTCACGGTCAGCTCGGCCGGCTCAATCCAGAGGGTGTAGCCGGAGGCGGCCGCCGTCGCCAGCGCCGCTCTGAAACTCGTGCGCGCCAGCTTTTTCAAAAAGGCGCGCCGGCTTAGTTTGGTTGTTTCGATATGATGCATCGTTTCGCCGTCCTTTCACAAGCAGCTTTATTATAACGAAAAGAGGAAGAAAAGGACAATAGAAGCATAATACTATTCGAATATTCCGGTATTTTATAGTATGATAAAAATGAATGAATCATCAGTCATAAGGGGGAGAAATGAATGAACGGAAAAGTGATCATTGTGACCGGCGGGTCGAGCGGAATGGGGAAATATATGGCGAAGCGGTTTGTCGCCGAGGGGGCGAACGTCGTTATTACCGGACGGCGGGCTGAGGCGCTTGAAGAGGCAAAGCGGGAAATCGCCACGCCAGAAGGGGGACAAGTGCTTACGGTTCCGATGGATGTGCGCAACCCGGAACAGGTGGCGCACATGGTGGAGCGGGCTGACGCAGAGTTCGGCCGCATCGATGCTCTCGTCAACAATGCGGCTGGCAATTTTATTTGTCCGGCGGAAAAACTGTCGATCAACGGCTGGAACAGCGTTATTAACATCGTGTTAAACGGCACGTTTTACTGCAGCCGGGAAGTCGGCAACTATTGGATTCAGCGCGGCCTAAAAGGGAACATCATCAACATCGTTGCGACATACGCCTGGCATGCCGGCGCCGGGGTCATTCATTCTGCAAGCGCGAAGGCTGGAGTGCTGGCGATGACGCGCACGCTGGCGGTCGAATGGGGAAAAAAATACGGGTTTCGCGTCAACGCCATCGCTCCGGGGCCGATCGAGCGCACGGGCGGGGCGGAGCGCCTCTGGGAGTCGGAAGAAGCGGAGCGGATGACGATCGAGAGCGTGCCGCTCGGACGGCTTGGAACGCCGGAAGAAATCGCGGCGGTCGCTTCGTTTTTGCTTTCGGATGAAGCCGCTTACATTAACGGCGCTTGCATCACAGTCGACGGCGGCCAATGGCTGAACCGGCGGCCGTTTTAGCCCCATTTGCCGTAAAGCAAGAGGCGTCCTCATTCAAAAAGGATTGCAGGCATTGTCTTTTTCTTTGCCGCGCATCGCATCATGCATGGAGGCCTTTGTCGCGAGCGGATTCCCTGTTGGCAGGGGAGCCGCTTTTTTTTGCGCCGGGGACAGTTGGACAATTATGCTATAATAAAGGCAAAGAGGGTCGACAAGAATGAGGTGAGCGCGATGGATGCATTAGACGTTATGGCCAATTTGCCGCAAGTCGTTCCGTACTATCAGCCGATTTTCAGCGCCGATGAGCATGGAGTCGTCGGCTATGAAGTGCTCGGACGGTTTCAAACGGAAACAGGGCCGGTCAGCCTTGGGCCGTTTTTTCATGATGAAACGATTCCGGAAGAGTTTCGCATCGAAGTGGATGATGTGATCACGAAAAAGGCGCTTGATTATTTTCTATCGCTAGCCGATCAAACGCTGCTCATTTTTCTAAACCGCGACGCCAACTTGCTGATGCTCGACCGCGGCGAATCGTTTTTGCAGTTGCTTCTTTCCTATGCAGCAAAAGGGTTGGCGCTTGGCCGCATCGTTTTGGAAATCAACGAGCAGCATTTCAAAGGCGACGTCGATCAGCTCAGTCATTTATTGACGTACCTCCGTACATACGGCATAAAAGTGGCGGTTGACAACATCGCCGAACATAGCATTCATCTTGAACGAATCGGCGTCTTGTCGCCTGACATTTTAAAAATTGATTTGCATGAGCTGCGGAAGACGTCCGTTCACCAGGCATACCAGGAAATCGTTCACTCGATTTCGCTGTTGGCGCGCAAAATCGGAGCAACGCTCCTATATGAGGACATCGAAACGTCGTTTCAACTTCAGTATGCTTGGCGGCATGGCGGCCGCTATTATCAAGGGTATTATTTGGCGAAACCGGCGCCCGAGGTCGTGCCGCGCGATTTGTTGAAGGATTTGCTCCGCCAAGAATGCCATCGTTTCATCCAGCAGGAGAAGAAAAAGCTTGAAACGCTGTATCAAATTTCCGAACAGTTTCAGCAGCGAATCAGCGCACTGCTTGGCAAATACAAAAAAGCTGCCAATTTTAACGAGCTCATTTCGATGCTGGCCGCTGAGCTCGATGACGTTTGCTTCCGCATTTATGTTTGCGACGAGGACGGCTTCCAGCAGTCGGGCAATATGTTCAAGCGCGGCGGCCGGTGGGAGCTCCAGCCGCAATATTATATGAAAAACTGGAGCTGGCGCCCGTATTTTTTGGAAAACATTATTCGCATGCGTTCGCGTCGGAGAGGGATTTTGTCCGATTTATACACGGACATTGAAACCGGGGAAACGATCCGGACGTATTCGTACCCGATTGATGAGCGCCATTACTTGTTTATCGATTTGTCCTACAGCTATTTGTTTGAGCATGACGCCCATTATTGATCGTATAAAATCGCCTCATTGCGGCAAAGTAAACATGAGGTGAAACTTATGGCGCAATTGACTTTTGTCTTATCGGTCCTCTCGGCGTTCATCGCGGTCATTGGATTCATTTACACAGTCCGCCTTGGCCGCCAGCAGCGCTGGCAAGGAGAGCTTGATGGACCGATTCCAAAAACGGTCGGAGAGCACGCCTATTTGCGCAACCCGGTGTTGCTCGCTTATATACTCGCCGTCTTGCTCTCCATTTTGGCCATCGGCTACTTGGCGCTTCGCTATTATTGAACGGAAGGTGTCCCAAAAGGGGCGGGACACCTTTTCTTACTGCTGTATATATGCAGCAAACACGATCAAAAACCATATATGGTGCCCCGCTTAGTTAGGAGAAAACAGCCTTTTGAGACAGTCTCTTTTGGCTGCCTAGAAATGACGGTTTTTTCCACGACTTTTTTCCTTTGCCGGCGAATATATATGGAAGCGGAAGAGGCAAAGGGGGAATGAAGATGGCGAAGCGGCTGCCGCCAAGGCTGTCGGACGAGGAAGCGGCGTTATTGCTTGACGTTTTGTTCAGTCAGCACTATGCGCTCGAGCTCGTCCGCTCCGAGCTGGCGGATATCGAAAACGGAGACAAGGCGGCCGATGAACACCGGTACCGGCAGCTTTTGCGCTTATACGACCGCCTTTTGACTGAAAGAGAATAAAAGTGACGGAATGCTATCGCAGGAAGCGATAGTCTTTTTTATGATATGATACCAAGTGGAGAGGAGAAGATGCAGAAGAAAGGCGGAGCATCAGCATGACATGGGAACACAATGAATTCGTGCAAATGACGGTCAAGCCATTTCTGATTCCGGCGGATAAAGTGGCGCATGTGCAGCCGGGAAATTATTTGGACCATGCGCTGCTCGTCCTGACAAAAACCGGCTATTCGGCGATCCCAGTGTTGGACACGTCTTATAAGCTCCACGGGCTCATCAGCATGACCATGATTATGGATGCGATTTTGGGATTGGAGCGCATCGAATTTGAACGGCTCGAGACGATGAAGGTCGAAGAAGTGATGAACCGAAACATTCCGCGCCTGCGGCTTGACGACAGCCTGATGAAGGCCATCGGGCTGATTGTCAACCATCCGTTCGTCTGCGTGGAAAACGGAGACGGTTATTTTGAAGGGATTTTTACCCGCCGCGAAATATTGAAGCGATTGAATAAACAGCTGCGGAGGCCTAATGGCGGCCGGAAACCAGGCCGAAAAGAAGCTGAACAATGAGCAGAAAAGTAATCGTGTGCAATAACAAGCGCAGCTGGCTTTGTTTCAGTTTTTGTGCGACTCGCACCGATACTTGGGCGCCGATCAATGATCCAATCGCTAAGAACGGAGCGATATGCCAGTTCACATGGCCACTGTATAGATAAGACGCCAGTGCGCCGAAGCAGCTGATGAACGTTTGGAATCTTGTCAGCGTCATGGCGGATAAGTAATCCATGCCGGCGCGCAAATAAGCGTACATGAGCATCGTGGCTTGGCCTGGACCAAACATGCCGTCATAGACGCTGCATCCGCATGTCAATGTGTCATTGGCAACTGGGTGGACAAGTGAAGTGTTGGGCGGCATGTATGAAAATCGATTCCACATAGGGATTGTTCGGGGCAAACCAAACTGGAATGGGATGGCCATTCGGTTATTCGCCGATCAGTTCTATTTAGTTGACCGAGAAATTTGGTCTCTCGATCAGCTGATCCATGCGGACCGGCCGTTTATTCAATTTAAAAGCGATTCGACGTATTCGCTGCATATTCAACAATGGTGGCATGAGCGATTTCGAACGATGCCAGTGCGAACTGTGATGGTCGATCAAATCGAAACATGTAAACAGCTCGCTTATCACGGAGTTGGCTATGCGATTTTGCCAGAAATGGCTTTAGATGATCGGGAGCAACATCGCGTTCATCTAATTCCGTTAAAGAATAAACATGGTGAATGGATGACGAGGGATACATGGCTGATCAGTTCGGAAACAGCATGGTCTCTTCCGCAAGTACAGTCCTTTTGGAAAGTATTGCGGCAATTCTCCCCTCTCTCCTGAGAAACGTTCGTCTTCTAAGCGAAGCGAAAGCGGAGAAAGGGTCCATTGATGAAATGTTGCTTGTCACCATGCTCCCTATTTTGCTAAAGTAAAGAAGAATAGAGATGCAAAGGAGGGTGCTGCCTATGAAGATGATGGACGCCAATGAAATCATTTCATTCATTCAAAACAGCAAAAAAACGACACCGGTCAAAGTATACATAAAAGGGGATCTCGAAGGCATCGATTTCGGCCCAAGCGCCAAAACATTTATCACGGGCAACGCCGGTGTCGTGTTTGGCGAATGGCAAGACATTCAAGCAGCAATCGAAGCGAATCAAGACAAAATCGAGGACTATGTCGTCGAAAACGACCGCCGCAACTCGGCCATTCCGCTCTTGGACTTAAAAGGCATTAAAGCGCGCATCGAGCCGGGCGCCATTATCCGCGACCATGTCGAAATCGGCGACAACGCCGTCATTATGATGGGGGCGGTCATCAACATCGGCGCCGTCGTTGGCGAAGGGACGATGATCGACATGAACGCCGTGCTTGGCGGACGGGCGACGGTCGGGAAAAACTGCCATATTGGTGCCGGAGCGGTGTTGGCAGGCGTGATTGAGCCGCCATCAGCCAAGCCGGTTGTCATCGAAGATGATGTACTCGTCGGGGCGAATGCCGTCATTTTGGAAGGAGTCACGGTCGGCAAAGGAGCGGTTGTCGCCGCCGGCGCGGTCGTCGTGGAAGATGTGCCTCCGTATACGGTCGTGGCCGGCGTGCCGGCGCGCGTCATTAAGCAAATCGATGAGCAGACGCGGGCGAAAACTGAGATTAAGCAGGAGCTTCGCCAATTATAATCACGCTAGAAAGCTGTCCTTTCATCGGGCAGCTTTTTTGCCAAATGGAGGAGAGAGAGGATGGGGACGATCAGTCCATTTGTCGCCATTCGCCGCGACTTGCATCAAATTCCGGAGCTTGGGTTTCAAGAGTTGAAAACGCAGCAATATTTGCTTGACTACATCCGATCGTTGCCGCAAGAGCGGCTTCAAGTTCGGACATGGAAAACCGGCATTTTCGTCAAAGTCAACGGAACGGCGCCGCGCAAAACGATCGGCTACCGTGCTGATATGGACGGGCTGCCGATTCGCGAAGAGACCGGATTGCCGTACCGGTCGAAGCACGAAGGGCAAATGCACGCGTGCGGCCATGATGTCCATATGAGCATTGCCCTTGGCGTGCTCACCCATTTTGCCCATCATCCACCGAAAGACGACTTGCTGTTTGTGTTCCAGCCGGCCGAGGAAGGGCCGGGCGGAGCAAAGCCGATGTTGGAAAGCGACATCATGCGGGAATGGAAGCCGGATATGATCGTCGCCTTGCATATTGCACCGGAATATCCGGTCGGCACGATCGCAACGAAAGAAGGGTTGCTGTTTGCCAATACGTCCGAGTTGTTTATCGACCTGAAGGGGAAAGGCGGTCATGCGGCGTTTCCGCATTTGGCCAACGACATGGTCGTCGCCGCCTGCGCGCTTGTCACCCAGCTCCAATCGATTGTCGCCCGCAACGTCGATCCGCTGGATAGCGCGGTCATTACGATCGGAAAAATTGTCGGCGGAACGGTGCAAAACGTCATCGCAGAGCACGCTCGACTGGAAGGGACGATTCGGACGCTCTCCACCGCGGCGATGCAGGCGGTGAAGCGGCGGATTGAAGCGATGGTGCGTGGCATTGAAGTCGCGTACGAATGTGAAGCAACTATCGATTACGGCGCCATGTACCATCAAGTGTACAACGATCCGGAGCTGACAGCGGAATTTATGAAGTTTGCCGAGACGCACGGCGGCGTGAACGTCATCCGCTGTAAAGAGGCGATGACTGGAGAAGATTTCGGCTACATGTTGGCAGAAATCCCAGGTTTTATGTTTTGGCTTGGCGTCGCCTCGTCGTATGGGCTGCACCATGCGAAGCTGGCCCCGGATGAAGCGGCGATCGACTGCGCGATCGCTTTTTTGATCGACTATTTTTCCTGGAAAGGGAATTCGGAAGTATAGTTCCACCTCCGTCAAGGCACATTATGTGTGAGGAGGTGGAGTGGGATGGCAAAAATTGGTGTAGAGCCATCGCTGACCGATGTGCAAGAGGCGTTGAGAGAAAGAGGGTATGACGTTGTGCCGCTCCGCGGGGAGCAAGACGCAAGAGGTTGCGACTGTTGCGTCATTACCGGTCTGGACGCAAACATCGCCGGCATTCACAACACCGTCACGTCTGGTCCGATCATTGAAGCGAGTGGGCTCACCGCAGAAGAGATTTGCCAAAAAGTCGAAGAAAAACTTCGCTGATGATCCAACGTTCGGGCTGTGCGCGCCAGCAGCCCGTTTTTTGCGGAAATGTGGTATAAAGGATAGTAGAAAAAGGAGCGAAGACGGTTTTCGTTCCTTTTCTTTTTTTGCTAAAATAAAGGGGAAGAAACAACGTTTGGCAAACGATGGAGGAATCGTGATGAAAAAGAAACAGTTTGCCGTCATCGGCCTCGGGCGCTTTGGCGGCAGCATTTGCCGCACGCTCAGCGAACAAGGAATGGAAGTATTGGCCATCGACATTGACGAAGACCGGGTGAACGAATTTGCGTCGATCGCTTCGCACGCTGTCGTTGGCGACACGACCGATGAAAACGTGCTGAAAAGTTTAGGCATCCGCAACTTCGACCATGTCATCGTCGCGATCGGGGACAACATCCAGGCGAGCATTTTGACGACGCTTATTTTAAAAGAGCTCGGCGTCAACCATATTACCGTCAAGGCGACAAACGATTACCATGAGAAAGTGCTGAAAAAAATCGGTGCTGACCAAATCGTGCATCCCGAGCGCGACATGGGCGAGCGGATCGCCCATAATTTGATTTCCAACAACGTCCTCGATTATTTGGAGCTGTCGGACAAATACAGCATTGTTGAAATCGTGGCAAGTGAGCGGCTTGACGGCCATTCGCTGTTAGAGCTTGACATCCGCGCCCGCTATGGCATCAACATCGTCGCCATCAAACGCGGAGCGAGCGTCATCGTTTCGCCGCTCGCTTCGGAAATCATCCGCAAAGGCGATGTATTGGTCGTCATCGGTGCTGACAGCGACATTGACCGGTTCGAAGAAAAAGTCGTCGGTTGACGGCTGGCAGGTGGGGAGAGTCTGTGCATCATTATGATGGAAAAAGGGCATCCTTTTGCAAGGACGCCCTTTTTCATTTAGATTTCCATGATGATCGGCAAAATCATCGGCCGTCGTTTCGTCCGTTCGTATAAGAACGGAGCGAGCGTTTCTGTAATTTCGTTTTTGATCTCCGACCATTGATTCGTTTTTCGTTCCAGCACTTTTTCGAGATGTTTCGTGATCAATACTTGCGCTTCGCTGATCAAATCGCCCGACTCGCGCATATAGACGAAGCCGCGGGAGATAATATCGGGGCCGGCAGCGATTTTAAACTCTTTCATGTTGATGCTGACGACGACAATCACGAGCCCTTCTTCGGACAAAATGCGGCGGTCGCGCAAGACGATGTTGCCGATGTCGCCCACGCCGCTGCCGTCGATATAGACGGAACCGGACGGGATCTTGCCGACGATGCGCGCATCGTTTTCACTGATGCCGAGCACTTCGCCATTATCCATAATGAAGCAGTTTTCTTCCGGCACGCCGCAGTCGATGGCGAGCTTGGCGTGCATTTTTTGCATCCGGTATTCGCCGTGGATCGGCATGAAATATTTCGGCTTCATCAGCCGGATCATCAATTTTTGCTCTTCCTGCCCGCCGTGCCCGGACGTATGGATGTCGTTGAGCGGGCCATGGATCACCTCAGCGCCGGCCCGATACAGCATGTTGATCGTCCGGTTGACGCTCACCGTGTTGCCCGGGATCGGCGACGAGGAAAAGACGACCGTATCGCCTGGGATGATTTGAATTTGCCGGTGCGTGCCGTTGGCGATGCGCGACAAAGCGGCCATCGGCTCGCCTTGGCTGCCGGTGCATAAAATGGTCACGCGGTTGGCCGGCAGGCGGTTGATTTCGTTCGCGTCGACGAACGTGCCTTTCGGACATTGAATATAGCCGAGGTCTTGTCCGATCTCGATCGCCGCTTCCATGCTCCGGCCGAAGACGGCGATTTTCCGGTTGTTGGCGACGGCCGCTTCCGTCACTTGTTGGAGACGGTGGATGTTCGACGCGAACGTGGCGAAAATGATGCGACCTTCCACTTTGCGGAAAATATCGTGGATGCTTTCGCCGACGCGCCGCTCCGACATCGTAAAATGCGGAATTTCGCTGTTCGTGCTGTCCGACATGAGGCAAAGCACGCCTTCTTTTCCGATTTCTGCCATTTTTGTCAAATTGGCTGGCTCGCCCACTGGCGTAAAGTCGAATTTAAAGTCCCCGGTGTGGACGATTTGTCCAACCGGTGTTTTGACGACGATGCCGTAGCTGTCCGGAATGCTGTGCGTCGTCCGGAAAAAGGTGACGGCCGTTTTTTGGAAGCGGATGACATCGTCTTCGCGAATTTCAATGAGCTTTGCTTGGCGCAGCAATCCGTGTTCCTCAAGCTTGTTGCGGATGAGCCCAAGCGCCAATTTGCCGCCGTAAATCGGGATGTTCACCTGCCGGAGCAAATACGGAATGCCGCCGATATGGTCTTCGTGACCATGGGTGATAAACAGCCCTTTCACTTTATCCGCATGCTTCACTAAATACGAGTAGTCCGGAATGACGTAATCGATGCCGAGCAGTTCATCTTCTGGGAATTTAATGCCCGCGTCGATGACAATGATTTCGTCTTGGAATTGTACGCCGTATGTATTTTTCCCGATTTCACCCAGTCCGCCGAGGGCAAAAACGCCTACTTGCTGATCAGTTAGCAGCTTCATGATGGAATCTCCAATACTTGAAAGTTAGGGCTTTTCTTTTCGTATTCTAGATGCGCTCCCTCTAACGGCTGAATATACTCAATATTGATCGGACGGTCTTCAAGTTTTCGGCGTACGTCCCGCTCTGATTCTGCTTCGATATAGAGCGTTTTCGTTTTTTCTCTCACGGGCACCTCGTCTGCGTTTTCTTGGTAAAACACTTTGAAAATCATCGCGAAATCTCTCCTTATCGTACAAATCGTTGCTTTATTATTTTATTATATAGGAATGAAACCTTATTTTCATGTGTTTTGTTGCCAAAAAGCAAAAAACCGGCGGGAGATGTGCCGACGATATGCATCATCTTTGACGAATGTTGCCCGCTTTATTTGCTAAAGAGGGAAAGAAGCCCTTCGAGCGGAAGGGCTGTGGTTGTAACGGTCAGGCGATCAATTTTTTCCGGAGCAGATCTTTCCACTGTTGAAGCAGCTTTTTTTTCAGCTTTTTCAACATATTTCATCACTCCTCACTTTTTATTGTACTCATTTTGCGGTGAAAGTAAATGTTCTATTATATATGATATGTAGGCAGGGGCTTGTTTTTCATGGGTAAAAATGGAACAGGTCGTGCCTCTTGGTTGACATTCCGGGCGTTTTTCAGTACGGTAAACAATGAACAACTTTTCAACAAGGGGAAAGTGAACGTGGGAAGAAAAATCGTCTTTTTCGACATCGACGGCACGCTTCTTGATGAGCAAAAGCAACTGCCGCCATCCGCGGTCGAAGCGGTTCGCCGCCTGAAGCAGTCGGGCGTTTATGTCGCCATCGCCACCGGACGCGCTCCGTTTATGTTTGAGCATGTGCGCAAACAGCTTGGCATCGATTCGTTCGTCAGCTTCAACGGTCAGTACGTCGTTTTTGAAGGGAACGTGCTATACAAGCAGCCGCTTCGGCGCGAGAAAGTCAGAGCGCTCACAGAGGAAGCCCACGAAAACGGCCACCCGCTCGTCTTTATGAATGCCGAGGAAATGAGGGCGAGCGTCGGCGACCACCCGCACATCCACGCCAGCATGGGCAGTTTGAAATTTGCCCACCCGCCTGTCGATCCCCTTTATTACGAGAACAAAGACATTTATCAGGCGCTTCTGTTTTGCCGCGCCGAGGAAGAAGAGCTGTATGTGCGCAACTATCCCGAATTTCGCTTCGTCCGCTGGCACGAGGTCTCGACCGATGTGCTGCCGGCAGGGGGCTCGAAGGCGGAAGGCATCCGCATGATGATCGAAAAGCTCGGGATCGATAAGAAGGATGTGTACGCGTTCGGCGACGGATTGAATGACATTGAAATGCTCTCGTTCGTCGGAACCGGGGTGGCGATGGGCAACGCCCATGAGGAAGTGAAAAGGGTCGCCGACTTCGTTACGAAGCCGGTCGATAAGGAAGGCATTTGGTACGGATTGAAACAGCTGCAGCTCATCCGATGAAAAGCGGCCTTGGCCTTTTCGGCTGGGCCGCTCGCCATTTACAGGGGGCTTTTTAGCGCCCGATCGGAATCGCCCCGTCCGGCACTTGAAACGGGTCATCGGGGTTGATGCGGTCATAGAACATAATGCCGTTTAAGTGATCGATTTCATGTTGGAAGACGATGGCCGGCAGCCCTTTCAAGCGCAGTGTGACTTCTTCGCCGTCGATCGTCGTCCCGGTAACAGTGATGCGGGCGTAGCGCGGCACATACCCCGGCACGTCGCGGTCGACCGACAGGCAGCCTTCCCCGGTCGTCAAGTAACATTGCTGGACGGAATGGCTGACGATCTTCGGATTGAATAAGGCGTAGCTGTACAGCGTCCCGTTTTCATCGGTGACATGGACGGCGATCATCCGCTTCGAGACGTTGATTTGCGGGGCGGCAAGGCCAATGCCGGGCCGCAGGCCGTATTTGGCCGCCAGCTCCGGGTCTTGGCTCATTTTCACGTAGTCAAGCAAGCTTTGCAAAATGCGCTTATCCTCTTCCGAAGGCGGCAGCGGAACGGGCTCAGCGACTTTCCGCAGCGTCGGATGCCCCTCTTTGATGATGTCTTTCATCGTGATCATTCGCTTCGTTCACTCCCTAACGTTTGGCATCGCTGTCTACCGTTTAGTCTAACAAAATGAGCATCGATCGTAAATAAAAACACAGCCGCACGGATATATTATTTTAGTATAATAAAAGTAACGAGTTGAATTACAGAAAACGTTTCCATTTCCTTGTCGGGCAATGGCGTGTTTATATTTTGTGAAAATATAATACAGCACTTATACAGATGAGGTGGGATGTAATATAACAGATTGTTAAGGAAATATCCTTCATTCCAATTTCGCCCAAAAATAAAACAAGAAAACACGATAAATCAAAGTCGTTGACGGTTGATCCAAGAACGTGTAAACTAAAACTTGCAAATGTGTATTGTACTAATTTAGTTTTAAAAAACAGTGATACAGGTTTCGACGCCTTTGTTGTTTGGCGTTGGCGCCGGATGGCGGCTGTTTTTTATTTCTCTTTCGTTTTGGGTACATTAATAGTATATGGATGAATGCAGCCTAGTTTCTAAATTTTTGATGAAAGGCAGAGGTGAACAACATGGGTGTGAAAACCTCCCAATTTCGATTCGCGGAGCAGCTCGAGAAAGTGGCCGAGCAGTTCCCGATGTTTCAAATTTTGAATGAAGAAGGCGAAGTCGTCAACGAAAAGGCGATGCCGGAGTTAAGCGATGAGCAGCTGAAAGAGCTGATGCGCCGCATGGTGTATACGCGCATCCTCGACCAGCGCTCCATTTCGTTGAACCGCCAGGGCCGACTCGGGTTTTACGCGCCGACCGCCGGGCAAGAAGCGAGCCAAATCGCCAGCCATTTTGCGCTTGAAAAAGAAGATTTCATTTTGCCGGGATATCGCGACGTTCCGCAAATCATTTGGCACGGGCTTCCGCTCTATCAAGCATTTTTGTTCTCGCGCGGTCATTTCCATGGCAACCAAATTCCCGAAGGCGTCAATGTCTTGCCGCCGCAAATCATCATCGGGGCTCAATACATTCAGGCAGCCGGCGTGGCGCTCGGCTTGAAAATGCGGGGCAAAAAAGCGGTGGCCATTACATACACCGGCGATGGGGGCACATCGCAAGGCGACTTTTACGAAGGGATCAACTTCGCAGGGGCGTTTAAGGCGCCGGCCATCTTTGTCGTGCAAAACAACCGCTTTGCCATCTCTACGCCAGTGGAAAAGCAAACGGTCGCCAAAACATTGGCGCAAAAAGCGGTCGCTGCCGGCATTCCGGGCATTCAAGTCGACGGCATGGATCCGCTTGCGGTCTACGCCGCGGTGAAAGCGGCCCGCGAACGCGCCATTAACGGCGAAGGGCCGACGCTCATCGAAACGCTTTGCTTCCGCTACGGTCCGCATACGATGTCCGGCGACGATCCGACGCGCTATCGTTCGAAGGAACTCGAAAACGAATGGGCGAAAAAAGACCCGCTTGTCCGCTTCCGCAAGTTTTTAGAAGCGAAAGGCTTATGGAGCGAAGAGGAAGAAAACCGAGTCATCGAGCAGGCGAAAGAGGACATCAAGGAAGCGATCAAAAAAGCGGACGAAACGCCGAAACAAAAAGTGACCGACTTAATCAGCATTATGTTCGAAGAGCTGCCGGCGAACTTAAAAGAGCAGTATGAAATTTATAAAGAGAAGGAGTCGAAGTAAGCCATGGCGCAAATGACAATGGTTCAAGCGATCACCGATGCGCTGCGCATCGAGATGAGAAACGATCCGAACGTGCTCGTGTTTGGAGAAGACGTTGGGGTCAACGGCGGCGTATTCCGGGTGACCGAAGGGCTGCAAGCGGAGTTTGGCGAAGAGCGCGTCTTTGACACACCGTTGGCCGAATCAGGGATCGGCGGTTTGGCGATCGGCTTGGCTTTGCAAGGGTTCCGCCCGGTGCCGGAAATTCAGTTTTTCGGGTTCGTCTATGAGGCGATGGATGCGATTTGCGGACAAATGGCGCGCATCCGCTACCGCACTGGCGGCCGCTACCATGTTCCGATTACGATTCGTTCGCCGTTTGGCGGCGGCGTCCATACGCCGGAATTGCACTCAGACAGCTTAGAAGGGCTCGTCGCCCAACAGCCGGGCTTGAAAGTCGTCATCCCGTCGACGCCGTATGATGCGAAAGGACTGCTCATCTCGGCGATCCGCGACAACGATCCGGTGATTTTCCTTGAGCATTTGAAGCTGTACCGCTCGTTCCGCCAAGAGGTGCCGGAAGGAGAGTACACGATTCCGATCGGCAAAGCGGACATTAAGCGCGAAGGGAAAGACATTACGATCATCGCGTACGGGGCCATGGTGCATGAATCGTTAAAAGCGGCGGCAGAATTAGAGAAGGAAGGCATTTCTGCCGAAGTCGTCGACTTGCGCACCGTGCAGCCGCTCGATATTGAGACGATCATTGGTTCGGTCGAAAAAACGGGCCGCGCCATCGTCGTGCAAGAAGCGCAACGGCAGGCCGGCATCGCTGCCAACGTCGTCGCGGAAATTAACGAGCGTGCGATTTTAAGCCTTGAGGCGCCGGTATTGCGCGTCACCGCGCCGGATACCGTCTATCCGTTCGCGCAAGCGGAATCGGTATGGCTGCCGAACTTTAAAGACGTGATCGAGACGGCGAAAAAAGTGATCCATTTCTAATGTGGACAAGTCCGGGGGAGCAAAGCGCCTTCCCCGCTCATTTTCGGCAAACGATAGGAGGTCGACCACAGTGGCATTTGAATTTAAGCTGCCGGACATTGGCGAAGGCATTCACGAAGGCGAGATTGTCAAATGGTTCGTCAAGCCGGGCGATGAAGTGAACGAGGACGACGTGTTGTGCGAAGTGCAAAACGACAAAGCGGTCGTCGAGATCCCGTCTCCGGTCAAAGGAAAAGTGCTTGAGATCCTCGTCCCGGAAGGAACAGTGGCGACGGTCGGGCAAACGCTTATTACGCTCGATGCACCGGGCTATGAAAACATGACGTTTAAAGGGCAGGAGCACGAAGAAGAGGCGAAAAAAGAGGAAAAAGCGGAAACCGTGTCGAAAGAAGAAAACGTTGAGGTCGCTCCGGAAGCGCCGGCGGCGGAAGCCGACCCGAACCGCCGCGTCATCGCGATGCCGTCCGTGCGCAAATATGCGCGTGAAAAAGGCGTCGATATCCGCCTCGTCCAAGGCACAGGGAAAAACGGCCGCATTTTGAAAGAAGATATTGATGCCTTCCTCGCCGGCGGCGCAAAAGCTGCAGCTGCGCCGGCGCCGCAAGCGGCGGAAGAGAAAGCAGCGCCGCAAGCGCCAGCGGCGAAACCGGTTGTGCCGGAAGGCGAATTCCCGGAAACGCGCGAGAAAATGAGCGGCATCCGTCGGGCGATCGCCAAGGCGATGGTGCATTCGAAACATACGGCTCCGCACGTGACGCTCATGGACGAAGTCGATGTGACGAAGCTTGTTGCTCACCGAAAAAAATTCAAGGCCATTGCCGCGGAAAAAGGAATCAAGCTGACGTTCTTGCCGTATGTCGTCAAAGCGCTTGTTTCCGCGCTGCGTGAATATCCGGCGCTGAATACGTCGATCGACGATGCGACGGAGGAAATTATTCATAAGCATTACTACAACATCGGCATCGCCGCTGACACGGACCGCGGTTTGCTCGTGCCGGTCATTAAACATGCCGACCGGAAGCCGATTTTCGCGCTGGCGAAAGAAATCAACGAACTCGCTGAAAAAGCGCGCGAAGGCAAACTGATGCCAAACGAAATGAAAGGCGCATCGTGCACGATCACGAACATCGGCTCGGCCGGCGGGCAATGGTTCACTCCAGTCATCAACCATCCGGAAGTGGCGATTCTTGGCATCGGCCGCATTGCCGAAAAACCGATCGTCCGCGACGGGGAAATTGTCGCCGCTCCGGTGTTGGCTCTTTCGCTCAGCTTCGACCACCGGATGATCGACGGAGCGACGGCGCAAAAAGCGCTCAACCATATCAAACAGCTGTTAAGCGATCCAGAATTATTATTAATGGAGGCGTAAAACGATGGTAGTTGGCGATTTTGCAATTGAAACAGAAACGCTCGTCGTCGGCGCCGGCCCTGGCGGCTATGTCGCCGCCATCCGCGCCGCGCAGCTCGGTCAAAAAGTGACGATTGTGGAAAAAGGAAATTTGGGCGGCGTCTGCTTAAACGTCGGCTGCATCCCGTCCAAGGCGCTCATTTCGGCAAGCCACCGCTACGAGCAGGCGAAACATTCCGAAGAAATGGGCATCAAGGCGGAAAATGTCACCGTCGATTTTTCGAAAGTGCAAGAATGGAAAGCGAGCATCGTCAAAAAGTTGACCGGCGGCGTTGAAGGGCTGCTCAAAGGCAACAAAGTCGACATCGTCAAAGGGGAAGCGTATTTCGTCGACGCCAACACGGTGCGCGTCGTCAACGGCGACAGCGCGCAGACGTATACGTTTAAAAACGCGATTCTCGCCACTGGTTCGCGCCCGATCGAGCTGCCAAACTTCAAGTTTTCCGGCCGCATTCTTGACTCGACCGGCGCACTCAACCTCGGGGAAATCCCGAAGTCGCTTGTCGTCATCGGCGGCGGCTACATCGGCATCGAGCTTGGCACCGCCTACGCCAACTTTGGGGCGAAAGTGACGATTCTTGAAGGGGCCGGTGAGATTTTATCCGGTTTTGAAAAGCAAATGGTGTCTGTCATTAAACGCCGTCTGAAGAACAAAGGGGTCGAAGTCATAACGAACGCGCTTGCGAAAGGAGCCGAAGAGCGTGCAGACGGCGTGACGGTCACGTATGAAGCGAACGGCGAAACGAAAACGATTGACGCCGACTATGTGTTGGTGACGGTCGGCCGCCGGCCGAATACAGATGAGCTCGGCCTCGAACAAATCGGCATCAAAATGAACAACCGCGGCTTGATTGAAGTGGACCAACAATGCCGGACGAGCGTGCCGAATATTTTTGCCATTGGCGATATCGTCCCAGGCCCGGCGCTCGCCCATAAAGCGTCGTATGAAGGAAAAGTGGCGGCGGAAGCCATCGCTGGCCATCCGTCGGTCGTCGATTACATCGCCATTCCGGCGGTCGTCTTCTCCGATCCGGAATGCGCCTCGGTCGGCTATTTTGAGCAGCAGGCGAAAGAGGAAGGCATCGACGTCATTACGGCGAAATTCCCGTTTGCCGCCAACGGTCGCGCTCTGTCGCTCAACGATACGGACGGCTTCTTGAAGCTTGTCGTCCGCAAAGAAGACAACGTCGTCATCGGAGCGCAAATCATCGGCCCGAACGCCTCGGATATGATCGCCGAGCTTGGGCTTGCCATCGAAGCCGGCATGACCGCGGAAGACATCGCGTTGACGATCCATGCCCATCCGACGCTTGGCGAAATCGCTATGGAAGCGGCGGAAGTGGCGCTTGGCACGCCGATTCATATCATTGCGAAGTAAAAACGAAGGTGTCCCGAATACGACGGGGCACCTTTTTCTTGCGGTGCAATAAGCAGGGAACATCATCCAGAAGCAAGATGATTGGCGGAAAAGAAACGAATCTGCGGCGGCAGCTGTATTTCCGCCTGCTGCTGCGCCCGATCAACAGCCTTTTGTTTTAAAGAAATGGCCTAGTTCATTTCTTGTCCAATTTCTCATACTATTTTCCGCTCTCGTTTCATATCGTTATGGTAAAGAAAAGCGGGAGATGGAATCAACATGAAAGCATACGTAGCGTTTTTGCTGCAAATGATGATTTGGAGCAGTTTCTCATTGATCGAGTGGCTGTCAGGAAGGGACCGGCCGTTTTTCCGCGGGCTGATGCTGTGCGTCTTTATGTACATCGCGTTTTTGCTGGCGCGCCGGCTCGGCTTGGCGACGCGCAAGGCAGCGCTGACGACGATTGGGACGGCGGCGGTGTACTTTGCCGGCCAGCATGTCATTTGGCAGGCCGTCCAATAAAAAACAGCGGGCACTCCACCGCTGTTTACGCGCCGCCAAACGCCATCGTCCGGCCGCTGAACAAGTGCAATTCCCCGCCGAGCGTTTTCGCCAGCCATTTGCTGAATTCATTGGCCTTCCCTTTATCCCCATGCGTCGCCCCCGGCGGCAGTGTGACGTCAATGAATGTCTCTTCCCCAGCTGTCCGCACGGAAATCGCCATCCCTTTGTACAAACGGCCGTCGCCTTGCAAGTAGAGAATGGATTCGTGTTCGCGGACCGTATACGGGAAAGCGGCCTGTTCATACGCCCAACCGAGCTGTTCCCCCGTTTTTTTGAGCGCCGTCTGGTAGCGTTCGAGCAGCTGTTTGACGTCCTCGGTTGTCATCGTTTTCCCCGCCGGCAGCTTTAGATAGGTGTTCATGTTTCTCGCCCCTCCCATGATTCGCATTGCGTCTTTATCATTTCTCAACAGAAGACCCCCACTTCCGTTTTGTTCAGGGCATAGCCCAAAAATAAGTGGGAGATGAATGGCAGGAAGTCCAGCCTATATCATCGAATTTTCCGAACAGTGGAGTAGTTCAAATTCATTGTACCATATGTCGCTAGACGATGGGTGGAAAAAAGAGCGATTGG
>NZ_BCQG01000055.1 GCF_001544315.1 Geobacillus jurassicus NBRC 107829 | reverse complement strand
CCAGTCGGTTTCACTTGTTTGATTTTGCTGATAATGGTGCTATAATCGGTATGGCCGAGCGGCGTATATTCTTCCCCGACCACTTGCCCGCCTTCGGCCTTCAGCTGAGCCTTGATGATTTTGTTGGCTGTGCGCGGAAACACGTAATCCGATCCGAGCAAGAAAAACGTTTTGCCACGGTTTTTCAAGAGCCAGCTGACCGCGGGAACGATTTGTTGATTCGTCGTCGCCCCGGTGTAAAAGATGTTCGGTGACGACTCCATCCCTTCGTATTGCACCGGATACCAAAGCAGCCCGTTGTTTTGCTCCACAACCGGCAGCATCGCTTTGCGGCTTGCCGATGTCCAACCGCCAAAAATGGCGGCCACTTGATCTTTTTGCAACAGTTTTTTCGCCTTTTCGGCAAACGTCGGCCAGTCCGACGCCCCATCTTCCACAACCGGTTCAATCTTCTTGCCGAGCAGCCCGCCCGATGCATTGATTTCCTCGATCGCCATTAACTCGGCATCGCGCAGCGACACTTCACTGATTGCCATCGTTCCGCTTAACGAGTGAAGGATCCCTACTTTAACGGTATCCCCTTTACTTGACGAAGACGAATTGCTGTTTTCGTTGTTTTTGGCTTGATCGACAACTGATGACGCCGCACATCCCCCGAGTGCAAAAAGGCTGATGCATAAAAGCAACCATAATTTCCACATGAATTTTGGCTTCATCCGGACACCCTTCCCCCTATTCATTTCGAAAATCAATGAATTCCTATACCTCGTTCATCTAGCAAAGCGGCATCCCTCCCTTGTTCCTCAAAGGCGATGAGTGATATCTTGAGGATGTGGTTCTTGATTAGCAGTGTAAATCCTAGATATAATTGCTTCAACAATATTGTTATATTTTATTACATATTTTTGTTATATTTATTATCACAAAAAGAGGATAAACCATTATTTTGAAGCCAACCGACCGCGCCTAATAAAGAAAAGCGCAAAGCACCCGCCTATCGACGAAGATCGCACAAGCCCCACCGAGGAGAGCTCGAACCAATCTTGGCTTGGTTCTGCGTGGGCAAACTCATTGAAGCCTCTCCATGTGTTGTCGCCGCAGTGTGGGGCGGAGCGACTCGAACCGATGGCGCTTTGCGCTAGACATCTCCCTACCTAACCGTGGCAGCCCCAAAATTTATACTTTCTTAATCCTTAAACAAAAAACGCCCTAAAAAGGCACACATGCGCCTTTTTAGGGCGTCGTTCATTTCGCAAGCGACAAATCCGCTCCAATGACTCCGACAATTTGACCGTTATGATCCGTAATGGGAGCGGACACCGTGACGCAAAGATGTTTCGTCAATGCCGATACATATGGATCGGAAACGTACACCATTCCTCTGCTTGCTTCCTGAAACCACGATCGGACTTTGGCGTTGACCAAACCAGCCGGCGGGTTCGAATACACAAACGCGCCATCAAGCCGATTCGACCAGACAGCCTCAATTTCTCCGTTCTCGGATAAAAATCGGTCCAGCACTCGCCGATGCGTGTCCTCATCCATTTGTTCCAACGGAGCTGACTGAAGCAAAGCCGATAGTTTATGAATCGTGTTTTTCACGACCGCATCATCTACAGAAATCGTTTCTCTCATCCAATCACGTCCGACCGTTTGTTGCAGCTCCTCCGCCGTCTTTTGCAACGCTTCGTTAATGCGTAAAATCTGTCCGACGCTCTCATGCTGTTCGTTCATATCCGCCGTCACTCGCTCGACAAACCGTTGATTTTCCCGGCTCAATTGCACGATTTCTTCAAGGAGGACGGCGATTTCTTTCACGCTGTCCGACTGTCCAGACGCCGACTGGACAGAAGAAGAGACGAGGTTCGTCATATCATTCAGCTGCCGCTGCAACGAGTGAAGGAACGTCATAATCGCTTCCATTTCTTTTTCTTCGACATCGATTTGCTTTGTTTCTTCACGAACGATATCGGTCGTCGCTGCGATTTCGCGTTGAATGAGCGACAAAATGTCCTGTGTTTGTTGGACTGCCTCCGATGTTTGGTTCGCCAGCATGCCGATTTCGCGCGCGACGACCGCAAACCCGCGCCCGTGTTCTCCGGCACGGGCAGCTTCAATATTGGCGTTTAGCGACAAAATTTTCGTTTTCTGTGAAATCTCGCCGATCGCTGATATAATTTGATTGATGCGTTGAGAATGATGAACGAGGTGATTCATTTGTTTCAACAACGTTTCATGGTGGGAGCGCAATGTTTGAATTTCTTTTTGCAACGTTTCCAATGAATTCCATGAATGCAGCCACTGTTCGGAAAACTGTTGGCTGCTTGCATACATGTCTTGGGAAGATGCAGCAATTTCCTTAGCCGCTTCCTCGATTGCCCGCATTTTGTTCGCCACTTTTTCTGTATACTCGACCGTTTTCTCGCTGTGGTCCATCAGCTCTGCTGCGCTGTTCCGGCTTGAATCGGAAATGTCATTCAGCGAAAGCGCCGCCAGCTTCATCTGTTCTATCGCAGCTCTTAACTGATCAACAGCCACAACAATTTGCCGAGCGATTTGTTTTCGTTCTTCCCGTCTTTCCTCCTGTTGAGGCCAATCAGCTTCATGCTTTGTTTTTCGCTCTGCACGTCTCGCAAAAATCATTGAAATTCACTCCTTATGTAATATTTCGTCACATGATTATAACATAATAATGAAGATAGTGGAAATGTTGAGAGGTTGTTTTTCTTTACCGCGCCGCATCCTCGTTGTCCATCAAAAAGGTGTCCCGTCTGTGTTTGGGACACCTTCCATTCTGATATTAGAGAACCACGTTCAACAACAAGACGAAAATAAACGCCACCACCGAAATAATCGTCTCCATCGCCGTCCACGTCATGAGCGTTTCTTTCACCGTCATGCCGAAGTACTCTTTGATCATCCAGAAGCCGGAGTCGTTGACGTGTGACAAGATCAACGAACCGGCGCCGGTCGCCAAGACGAGCAGTTCCACGTTCGTTCCTGGCATCGTGGCGGCGATCGGCGCGACGAGGCCGGCTGCGGTCATCATCGAGACGGTCGCCGAACCGGTCGCTACACGGATGAGAGCGGCGATGCCCCAGCCTAATAAGAGCGGCGACAGGTGCGAGTGTTTCGCTGCTTCCGCGATTTGCTCGCCGATGCCGGAGTCGAGAAGCACTTTGTTGAACGCGCCGCCCGCCCCGATGACAAGCAGGATGTTCGCGACCGGGCCAAGGCAGTCATTGGCGAATTTGAGCACGTTGTCGCGGTTGAAGCCGCGCGCATAACCGAGGCTAAAGAACGAATAAACCGTAGCGATGAGCAATGCGACGATCGGATCGCCGATAAAGCGCAGCACTTTCGCTGCTTCCGACTTTTGATCAAGCGTCACGTTGGCGACAGACGCAATCAACATCAAAATGACCGGAAGCAAAACCGTAAACAGCGTATTTCCGAAGCCCGGGAGTTCCCGCGCTTCTTTATGCTGCACAAGCTGTTCGGCGATTTCCGACGGCACTTTTTTGTACATGCGCGAACCGATCCATTTGCCATAGAGCGGCCCGGCAATAATCGCGGTCGGCAGACCGACAATGATCGAATACAGGATCGTTTTTCCGACATCCGCCTTAAAGATGCCGACTGCCGCCATCGCAGCCGGATGCGGCGGAACGAGACCGTGCACGACAGACAAACCAGCGACAAGCGGAATGCCGATCGTCACAAGCGAAATGCCCGTTTCCATTGCGATCGTAAAGACGAGCGGAATGAGCAGCACAAATCCGACTTGGAAAAAGACTGGAATCCCCACTAAGAAGGCGACGACCATCATGGCCCAATGGACGCGCTTTTGCCCAAAGCGGTCAATTAACGTTTTCGCAATGCGCTCAGCGCCGCCCGATTCAGCCATCATTTTGCCAAGCATCGTCCCAAGCGCCAAGACGATCGCTAAAAAGCCTAGCGTATTGCCCAGGCCGGCTTTAATGGAATCGATGATCCCTGGTGTTTCTGGCGACGGAGCGACAAGCGGCATCCCCATCATCAAGCCAACGCCGACGGAAACTAAAATGAGTGCGACAAACGGATGCATTTTCGCTGCGGTAATGAGCAATAACAAGACGATAATGGCAGCAATGACAATGGCAATTCCCATCGACTGTTCCCCCTTATGTTTAGATAAATCGATTTAGTAATGGTTAAAGCAAACGTTTTCAGCTTTCTTTAAGTAGAAAGGATAAACTAAATCGATTTAGTGACTGTTGATGACGGCACTAAACCGTTTTAGTTTTTCTCCTCTCTTATCCACTCCGCCGCTGGAACGCAGCAATCGCATCAAATTCGTCTTTCAATCGCTCATACAGGCGGGCATACAAATCAAATAGCTCAGCATAAATCAGTGTATGATCTTGGTTCGGTTCATGGCGGGCCGTTGTATGGACCCACGGTTTCACCATTTCTAAGGACGGCAGTTCGCCTAAAGCGTGAAGCGCCACCGCGGCCGCTCCTAACGCCGAGGCTTCATGCGTCTGCGGCACGATGAGCGGTTTGCCAAGCATATCAGAAAGCATTTGCCGCCAAAACGGCGATTTGGCGAACCCGCCTGAGACGCGGATTTCCGTCATCGGTCCGGTGACATCGCGAATGGCCAAGGCGACGGATAGAATGCTGAAGCAGACGCCTTCCATGACGGCGCGGATGAAATGCTCGCGCTTATGGTGCAAGCCGAGACCGAAAAACGTCCCACGCGCATTCGCATTCCAATACGGCGCTCGCTCGCCCGATAAAAACGGCAAAAACACAAGCCCTTCCGCCCCCGGTGGAACGCGTTCGGCATATTTCGTCAACAAGTCATACGGATCCATTCCAAGCTTTTTCGCCACTTCCCGTTCCTGAGCGCCGAACTCATCGCGCAGCCACCGAAGCAAAATGCCGCCGTTGTTCGTCGGTCCGCCAACGACCCAATAGCCGGGCGTCAACGCGTAACAAAACGTCCGCCCTTTTTCATCCGTTGTCGGTTTTGCGGCAATCGTTCGCACTGCGCCGCTCGTCCCGATCGTAATGGCCGCTTCTCCCGGCAGCACCGCCCCGACGCCGACATTGGCGAGCACGCCGTCGCTTGCCCCAATGACCAACGGCACGTCCGGAGCGACTCCCATTTTTTCCGCCCATTCTTTTTTCATTCCGGTCATGATATGTGTGGCCGGAACGAGCCGCGGCAGCTGTTCGCGGCAAAGCCCGACAAGCTCGAGCCCCTCCTCGTCCCAATCGAGCGTATCGAGGCGGAACAACCCCGTCGCCGATGCCAGCGAATGGTCAGCGACATAATCGCCGTACAGGCGATACAGCACGTAGTCTTTCACCGACACAAACCGGCGCGCTTGCCAGAATACGTCCGGCTGCTCCTCTTTCAGCCAAAGCAGTTTCGCTAGCGGCGACATCGGATGAATCGGCGTTCCCGTCCGTCGATAAATGGCAAGCCCGTTCTGCTCTTTTAATAGCCGCTCCGCTTGGGCGACGCTTCGGTTGTCGGCCCAGATGATGAGCCGAGTCAGCGGCCGCCCCGATTCATCAAGCGCCATGATCGAGTGCATCGCCGCACTCAAACCGATCGCTTTTACCTGCTCCGGGCGGATGCCATGGCGGACTGACACTGCCCCGACCGCTTGAACGACCGCAGCGAACAGCTCCTCGGGGTCTTGTTCTGCAAACCCAGGATGCGGCTGAATGATTGGATAATCGACCGCATGAGAAGCAAGCACTTGCCCCCGCCCGCCGAACACGACCGCTTTCGTACTCGTCGTTCCGATATCAATGCCAATGACGACGTCCTCATGAATGGTCATCGTTTCTCCTCCCTTCCTTATTTCTTCTCCCGTCTGATCGATGTCCGTTCCATCAATGTCGGGGAGAAACGAAACACTTTCGGTTGGTCCACCCGCTTCCGATCCATTTGCTCGAACACGCGCTCCGCCGCTTTTTTCCCCATCGCAAACGTCGGCTGGGCGATTGTGGTCAGCGCCGGCGTGTAAATATCAGCAAACGGCACATCGTCGATGTTGATGATCGCCACCTCGTCCGGCACGCGGATGCCCGTCTCCTTCACAAACCGCAAAATGCCCATTAACGTCAAGTCATTGATCGCAAACAGCGCGTTCGGCCGCTCCGGTTCCATGAACCGTTTCTTCAGCTCCCCAGGCAACGCCGCAGGTTCAGCGGCGATGACGTTTTGATCCCCGACCTCAAATCCCCTTTTCTCCATCGCCGCCCGAAACCCCTCAAACCGCTCCATCCGCGGCACGTTGTATGGGACAAGCGGCGGGGTGACAATGGCGATGCGGTTATAGCCATAGGAAGCGAAATAATCGACCGCCATCTCCGCAGCGCCGAGGTTGTCCAAAAGCACACTGTCCGCCTCCACCCCCGGCACCATCCGGTCGACAAACACAAGCGGAAACTGTTCGGCAACAAGACGGCGGTAGACGTCGTCGTTTTTCCCGGTCGGAAACACGATCAGCCCATCCACTTGTTTCGCGAGCAACATCTCGACATATTTTTTCTCTTTTTCCGGATCATCGCCGGAGTTGCAGACGATGACTTGAAACCCACGCTTTTGGCACTCTTCTTCAATGGCGTGCAGCACTTGCGTTGTCAACATATGAAGCATGTTGAACACGATCACGCCAATGGTCGCCGTCGTCTTTTGCTTTAAGCTGCGGGCGATCACGTTTGGCTGATAGCCGAGCTCTTCAATCGCTTGAGCGATGCGCTTTCTTGTTTCCTCGCTCATATATTCATAGCGCTTATTCAAGTATTGTGACACTGTACTTTTTGAAACGTTGGCCAATTTCGCGACATCGGCCATCGTCACTTTTTTCAAAAGGGATCCCTCTCTCGCACTAAATCGATTTAGTTCAAAAGCGTTTTCACAAACCGGTTTAGCTTTATTATAAACAATTATGAAAGCGATTTACAACACTTTTTTTGCTTGCTCGCATCCTGCTTTTCTTGATCCTTTTTATTCCTCTATAACAAATTCTTTACACATTATTAACTGAATCTACAAAACCGATCCATAAACATTTTCTATAATATAGTAAACGCTGCTAAAGGAGGAAGGGACATTGAAACCGATCCATCAAAAGATTGCTAGTTTGGCGCTCATCGGATCGTTGACGGCTGGTTCGTTCGCGTTCGCGGCGCGCGGGGAAGAGAAAAAGGAAGACAAGCAAGGGCAGGTAAAAAACGTCATCATGATGGTGATGGACGGGACAAGCGGCGGAGCCACCACATTAGCCAGATGGTACAAAGGAGCACCACTTGCCTTGGACGAAATGGCAAGCGGCGCTGTCCGGACGTACTCTGCCGAATCGGCGATTACCGACTCCGCTCCGGCCGCCACCGCTATGGCGACAGGCTTTAAGTCCAATGACAAGTATATCGGCATCCTGCCGAGCATCGTCAATTCTCCCGGGGTCGCTCCTGTGCCAAAGGAAGAAGCGAAAAAACCGGTCGCCAACGTATTGGAAGGAGCCGAGCTGCACGGAAAATCAACCGGCATCATCGCCACATCAGCCATCCAGCACGCTACACCAGCCGGATTTTCCGCCCATGTCGAACATCGCAATTGGTTTCCTGATATTGCTGAACAACAAGTATACCAGGACATTGAAGTCGTTTTAGGCGGCGGGAAAGAAGCGCTTATACCAGGGAGCGGGAAAAACAACCGGAAAGACAACGAAAATTTGCTTGAGGTGATCAAAGAAAAAGGGTATGACATCGTCGAAACGAGGGACGAACTGCTTCGTTCGAAATCCGATAAAATTTGGGGCATCTTCGCCAATGACGCCATGGCGCAGGATATGAACCGCTCTTATACAAGAGCTAATGAACCGACATTGGCGGAAATGACGAAAAAAGCGATCGAAACATTGTCCAAAGATCAAGACGGGTTCTTCTTGTTTGTCGAAGGCAGCCAAGTCGACTGGGCCGCCCATGCAAACGACCCGGTCGGCATGATCAGCGAAGTTCTGGCGTTTGACGAAGCGGTTAAAGAGGCGCTCTCCTTTGCTAAAAAACGCAACGATACGCTCGTGATTGCCGTCAGCGACCATGGCAACAGCGGCATCACGCTCGGCAACCGAAACACTGACCAAACTTACCCTGAGACCCCTGTTTCCGCTTATATCGAGCCGCTGAAAAAAGCCAAAATGACGTTAGACGGGGCGCTAAGTCAGTTAAAACCTGACAAATCTAACCTTGAAGAAGTCGCTCAATTGTACGGCCTTGACCCATTGACAGCGGAAGAGAAAAAGAAATTAAGCGAATCGACAGACCTTCGCAAAACATTGGCGGAACTCTTAGCGGCACGGGCAAACCTCGGCTTCACGACCGGCGGGCATACGGGAGAGGATGTGTTCCTGTACACCTATGGTCCGAACCGCCCGGTCGGTACGTTTGAGAACACGGATTTGGCCCATATTATGGCCAAAGCGATGGGCTTTGACTTGCGCAAGCTCAACAAGCGGCTGTTTGTCGATGCCAAAAAAGAATTTGAAGCCATTGGCGCCACCGTTGCCATCGACCGAACGGATGCCGCGAATCCTGTTCTCGTCGTGAAAAAAGGAAAGAAAACCGCACAGCTTCCGGTGAACAAAAACATCATGCATATCGACAATCAAACATACGAACTGGAAGGACTGACCGTTTACAGCGGGGAGCGGTTCTGGATCGCCAAACAAGCGATTCGCTTGTTCGAGACAGCGCGGTAATTCCATCCATTGACTAAAAAGCGCGGCCATGTCGCCGCGCTTTTCATATGGGGTTGTTTCACCCCCTATTATTCTTAGCCGCCTGGGAATAACAACCGGGCCGCATAGACAACGCCGGTCACGGTAATGGCACTTAACAATGTCGACACTAACACCGCCTGGGCGGCATAATCTGGGTGGCAGTCATACTCAAGCGCATACAGCGCCGTATTGCGCGAACACGGATAGGAACTGGCAATCAGCAATGCTTGGGCAGTCACTCCGTCAATTCCTAAAAGAAAGATCAAAGACGCAGCCAACAGCGGCGACAGAAACAGGCGCCCAAACACGCTTGCATACACCAGCGGCGGCAAAGAGCGGAAGCGGGCGTAGGCAATTTGCGCTCCCAACGTAAAGAGGGCGATGGCTAAAAACGCATCGGCGATGCGATGAATCGGCTGCCATAAAAACGATGGGATCGAAAGATGAAGCCATCGGCAGACCACCCCAAGCAATAAGGCGTAAAGAACCGGGTTTTTCCATAGCTCGGCGACCCATTTTCCTTTTTTCCCATTTCCTGAAATAAACTGATACACTCCATATGTATTGGTCAGGAAATTTTGAAATATGGTTACAATGATTTGAATCGCCGCCCCGAGCGGCTGCTGATGAAACACGAGCTGGCTTACAGGGATGCCGAAGTTGCCCGAGTTGTTGAGCACAATCGTGTTTTGAAACACCGCGGACAAACTTCTCTCCAGTTTAAATAGTTTCGCCATGATCATACTGAAAACCATCAGTCCGCTGCTTTGTAAGAGAAGAAACCCAAATATGGCCGCCAACACCTTCCCGTTCAACTCGCTGTCATACACGTTGATGAACGCGACCGCCGGCAACAGGACATACATATTCAGCTTGGACAACGTATTCATATCAAAATGAAATAAGCGGTGAAGCCATGCCCCCAAGCCGACAATCAACAACATGGGAACCATCACTTGCAACAAAATGCTACTAAAAATGGCCAAGGCGTTTCCCCCGCTTTCTTTGTGCATATGGCGGCTCGATGTGCCTTGTATAACGTTGTTCAGACTTCTTGCCCTTTTACCCTTTTCTCCGATAAATCCGTTCCGGACGGCCAACGGATCCATAAGCAATATCGGCCGTCACTCGGCCGATCGAGATGAGATACTCCAAGTAGCGGCGGGCCGTTGTCCGGCTCGTACCGATTTGCCTCCCGACTTCTTCGGCGGTGATGCCTTCTTGGCACTGTTTGACAACGGCCAACACTTTTTCAAGCGTCAACGGATGGATTCCCTTTGGCAACACCGGCTGGTCCCTAACCGTTAATTCTCTTCCTATCAATTCATCAACGTCCTCTTGGTCAATCCACTCTTTCTCTTTTACCCATTGCTGCATTTTGTCATAATACTCTTTGTATCGGTTTAACGTTTCCACAAAACGGTCAAACATAATCGGTTTGATAATATAATCAAACACCCCTCTGTGCAACGCTTGCCTCAGCGCATCCACTTCCCGTGCCGCTGTGATCATAATGATATCGATGTTGGAAAAGCGTTCCCGAACCCATTTTAAAAAAGAAAGGCCGTTCATATCTGGAAAATAGACATCAAGCAGCAACACGTCGGGTTGCAACACTTCCGTCAATTCCCTTGCCTCTTCGGCGTTCGTAGCAATGCCGACCACTTCATAACCGTTCACTTTCTCAACAAAGCGCCTGTTGATTTCCGCAATGCGGCGGTCGTCTTCAATAATAAGTACACGAATCACCCCTTCTGCTCCCCTCCCTCCCAAAAATATTGATGCATGAAAGTGTAGCGGTCTTTTGTAGAAAATTCTTCCTTTCGGAACAGGTTGGCACGATCCAGCCGCTTCGGAACAATGACGGTAAACGCCGTGCCCTTTCCTTGTTCCGACTGGTATGTGATTTGCCCGTCAAGCATCGCCAGCGCCTTCTTGACAAGATCAAGCCCATACCCACGGAGGCCGTTGGTTTTGGTGGAAAAGCCGCGGTCGTATATCCGTTCCGCCACAGCTGGATCGACGCCTAATCCGTTATCTTCAACCTCAATAATCAAATCATTGCCGAGGTCGGTCAAAAAAACGGCCACTCGCTTCTCTTCCTTTCCGTTATGGAGGGCTGCTTCCATGGCGTTATCTAATAAATTTCCGATAATTGTTACCAAATGGTCGCGGTCGATCCATGGCGGCACATCGCGAAAACTGCTTTCCCGGTCGATTTCAAACGCAATTTTTAGCTCGTTCGCGCGATTGAATTTGCCGATCAACAGCCCGCCAATCACGGGATCGGGAATTTCTTTCATGACAAACCGGACGATGTTTTGCTGCAGGTCGGTCTCTTTGGTGATGACTTCAAGCGCCTCCTCGTACGCTTCAAGCTGAATTAACCCGGAAATCAAATACAGCTTATTCGAAAATTCGTGCGTTTGCGCGCGCAGCGCGTCGGCATAGCTTCGAAGCTGAGACAGCTCTTTCGTGAGGCGATACAGATCCGACTTATTGCGAAACGTCGATACCGCTCCGATCACGCGCCCTTGCTTGTCTTTGATCGGAATCCGGTTCGCAATGACGGTCTCTCCTCCCAACACCATCTCATCATCGTATTCCGCCCGCCCGGTTCGGATCACTTCAGGCAAGCGGGAATGAGGAATCAGTTGCAAAATCGGTGCCCCTAATACGTCGCGCTCATGCTCATAGCCAAGCAGCTTGAGCGCCGTCTGGTTGACCATCGTAATCGTCCCTTCGTGACTGATCGCCACAATTCCTTCACGAATGGCTTCTAAAATGGCTTGCTTTTCTTGATACAACACACCAATTTCTTCTGGTTCAAGACCGTGAATCGATTGTTTTACCTTTTTGGCAATCACGACCGCTCCTACCGCTCCAAACAGAAGAGCGAGAACAGAAAAAAAGAAAATTTTCAGACGGTACGTCCAAACGATATGCTCGATATCTTCCAACAAAAACCCAACGGAAACGATGCCAATAACGTTTCCGTTCTCGTCAAAAATCGGCGCTTTTCCCCGGATCGCCGGGCCAAGCGAACCGACCGCCTCCGAAATGATCGCCTTGCCTTTTATCACCTCGCCGTTGTCGCCCCCGACCATCGGTTTGCCGATCCGGTCAGGAAGTGGGTGGGCATAGCGGATTCCTTGGCGGTTGCCAATGACGACGTATTCCGCCCCTGTCTTTTGGCGAATGTGCTCGGCAAACGGCTGCAGCCGCCCTGACGGATTCGGGTCGCGGAACGCTTCGCGCACAAGCGGGGTGGACGCAACGGTTTCCGCCACATTCAATGCCCGCATGCCGATTTGTTGTTTGAGCGTCTCAGCGAACATATGTTGAAATAAGAAGGTAAGAAAAACGATCACAAATAACAGCAATGAACAAATAATGACCATTAACCGTGTCTGAAGCTTCATAGGGCTCGCTCCCCAAGCAGAAAATAAAGAAAGACAATCCGCCTGTTAGGCAGAACGCCTTTCTTCTATTATTACATATCTTCATTAATGATGACCGTTTTTCCTCTTAATTTCATGACAAACGGCACGGCAATCCATAACAAGGCGATCATCAATAGAACGAGCGAAATCGGTTTTTCAAAAAAGACGAGATAATCCCCGTTTGATGCCGTCAACGCCCGGCGCATATTGTTTTCAATCATCGGTCCCAACACAAGCCCCAACACAAGCGGCGCGAGCGGATAGTCGTGTTCCGCCAGCCAATAGCCGAGCAACCCGAACGCCAACAACAGGAACACATCAAACGTCGTCACTTGCACCGCATACACACCAAACACAGAAATGGCAATAATGAGCGGCAGCAAATATTTCGTCGGCGTTTGGATAATTTTCGCAAATAGTTTCACGAGCGGCATGTTAAGAATCAACAACATCACATTGCCGATAAACATGCTCGCAATCAAGCCCCAGGCGACATCCGGATGCTCATCGAACAACAGTGGACCCGGCTGGACGTTGTACATAATGAGCGCGCCCATCAAAATAGCCGTTGTTCCCGACCCCGGAATGCCTAGCGTCAAAAGCGGAATCATCGCTCCCCCGGACGCTCCGTTGTTCGCTGACTCCGGCGCCGCGACGCCGGCGATCGTCCCTTGCCCAAACTTTTCCGGATGTTTGCTCACTTTCTTTTCAAGAATATAGGAGAAAAACGATGCCAACGTCGCCCCGGCTCCCGGCAGCACCCCGATGAAAAATCCGAGCAGCGACCCACGGGCAATCGGTCCCACACTTTCTTTCAAATCTTCCTTCGTCGGCAAAACGCGACCGATTTTGGCAATTTCTCCTTCGTTCATCTCATTATGGAGAATGGACTTGAATACTTCCCCCAACGCAAACAATCCGACCGCTACTGTTAAAAACTCAAGCCCTCCATACAAATAGGAAATATTGTACGTGAAGCGTGCGACACCAGAGACGTTGTCGAGCCCGATCGTTGAAAGAAGCAGTCCAAAGACGGTCATAATCCACGCTTTGGTCATCGATTTGCCAGCGAGGCCGCTCACCGCGGCCAGCCCAAGCAGCATGAGCGAAAAATACTCCGCCGGGCCGAACTTCAACGCGACATTGGATAGCGGCTCAGCCAATAATACGAGACCGATGAGCGAAACAATCCCAGCGACAAACGAACCGATCGCCGCAATGGCGAGCGCCGCTCCGGCCCTTCCTTGCCGAGCCATTTGATAGCCGTCAAGCGTCGTGACGACTGACGATGACTCGCCAGGCGTATTTAACAAAATCGAGGTCGTCGACCCGCCGTACATCGCCCCGTAATACACGCCCGCCAGCAAGATGATCGAGCTCGCCGCCGCCTGCTCGGGACTCAAGCCTGATGTCATCGACGCCGTCACTGGAATGAGCAGCGCCACCCCGCTCATCGGGCCGATTCCAGGAAGCACCCCAACCGCCGTGCCAATCAGCACCCCGATAAAGGCAAACAGCAAGTTATGCGGCTGAAGCGCCGTCTGAAACCCATCCAACAAAAACGATAGTGTTTCCATGATGCCCCTCCTTTCACTGGAACCAAATCGGCCAGCTCGGCAACGTTCCTTGCAACAACTTCACATAAAGGCCGTATACGCCTAGCGAAAAGCCAGCCGCAATGGCGATTGACTTCCATAACGCCCCTTTTTCCATCGTTTGAAAGCCGATAACAAGAAACAGAAACGTCGTGATCACATATCCAACCGTTTCGAGCAACGCCGCATAGAAAACAGCGGCGATGAAAATGATGAGAAATTTTTTATATTGCCGCGGCGGCTTCTCGCCTGCCGCATCCGAATAACTTCTCGTTTCAAACAACAGTTTGATGCTTAATAAAACCAACACAAGTCCAAGCAAAAACGGAAACACGTTCGGCCCGACAGCGCTGCCGTAAGCGCTTTTCGATAGGCGCAAGCTTTCAACCATAAACAGCGCCCCGACGGCCAGAAATGCCGCCGCCGCGATCCGGTCAGCCGTTTTGTTCATCACTTTACCTCCTGTTCTTTACGAAAAAGGGGAAGAACGATCTTCCCCCTTGATCTTACTTATGCATACCGAGCGACTTCAAAAGGTCGCCGATTTGTTGCTCCTGTTCTTGCAAAAATTTCATAAACTCTTCCGAATTGCGATATTCTGCTTCCCAGCCTTGCTTTTGCAGCTCTTCTTTCCATTTTTCGTGCTCAGACAATTTTTTCAATGTCTCTTCCCAAAACGTTTTCGCTTCCGGAGACATTTGCTTCGGTCCAAAGACCCCGCGCCAAATCGTAAACTCGGCATCAATGCCAAGCTCTTTCATCGTCGGCACGTCTTTCAGCACTCCGCCAAGGCGTTCTGGAGCTGAAACCGCCAGCACCCGCACTTTGCCGGCTTTCAAATACTCCCCAACCGACGATGCGTCCGTCGCGATCACATCCGCATTGCCGCCAAGCAGCGCAGCCATCGCTTCCCCGCCGCCGTCATACGAAACGTATTTCACCGATTTCGGATCGATGCCTGATTTGTAAATTGGCAAAATGGCCACTAAGTGGTCCATCGAACCTGGCGCCGACCCCCCTGCTACCGTGACTGATTTCGGATCTTGTTTAATGGCGTTCAGCAGGTCAGTCAACGTTTGAAACTTCGAATCCGCTTTTACGACAATCGCGCCAAAATCTTTCGTCAGCTGGGCGAGCGGTGTCGTATCTTTGTAGCCAAACGGGCTGTTTCCTTCCTTTTTCAGGTTGTTGATGATAATCGGCGGCGAATTGACAAACAGTTTGTAATCGTTTTTGACATCTTGGGTGGCGTATTCGGCCATAAAGACCGCCCCGCCGCCGCCTGGTTTGTTTTCGACCGTCATCGTTTGTTTGACGAGCCCTGTCTCATCCAACACTTTCGTGATCGCGCGGGCCGTTAAATCCCATCCTCCTCCCGCCCCGGATGGAGCGACAATGGTGATCGGCTTCGTCGGATAGTTTGAGGCCGATGAGCCAGAGTTCGAACCGGACGATTTCGATCCTGCCGATTCATTGCCACCACAGGCCGCCAATGCCAGTGTCATCATCCCGGCGGCGAGTAAACCCCACCATCTTGTTTTCTTCATTCTCCCTTGCCCCCTTGTTTTTTGATAACGTTTTCAAAAACAACCTTATCACGATCCAGAATCAACATGAAGTTTTCGAAAATAAAATGAATTTTGTGCATTTTGTTCACGAACGCGTTCTCTGCAAAAAAGTCTTGGCATGGTCAGGGCGCCGAGCAAGAAACTGAAAGCTCACAGCTCAAAAAAAAAAGCCGCCAGTCTTCAAGACTAGCGGTAAACAAAGAAGCGTCGATTTCTACTTTTCCATCCTCTCATATTCCTCTCTCACCACCGCCACGAGCGGATGGTCACGCTCAAGCCCCGCGTATTGCCGAAGCGCGCCTTCGATTCCGTGTTGTTCGATCGTTTGTTGGAGAGCGACGGCTTCGCTGTCTTCGGGATGGTCGAACCGGAGCAGCGCCGCAATTCCTTTGGCGAGACCTGCAGGGACGCTGCTAAACAGCGTGCAATATTGCACAGCTGGGGCAACGAGGCGGTCGTTCGGCCCGAGCTTGCGGATCGGCGAGCGGGCGACGCGGATGATGTCATCAGACAGCGCCGGATTCATGAAACGTCCGATCGTCGTGTCGATATACGCGCGGTGCTCTTTTGCGTCCCAGCCGTGTTTGTTCACCAACACCGCTCCGGATTCGCTGAGCGCTTGTTCGACATCCGCCCGAATCCCGGCATCTTTCATCGCTTCTTGAACGGTGCTGTATTGTTTCTGATACCCTAAGTAAGCAGCCAGGGCATGGCCGGTGTTGACGGTAAATAATTTGCGCTCGATATACGGGCCTAAATCGGCAACGAATTGGGCTCCTTGAATCGGCGGAACAGCGCCGATGACGTTTCGCGTTTCAATCGCCCATTCGAAAAACGGCTCGACGGTCACCGCCAGCGGATCATCGTTCGTTTGGTTCGGCACAATGCGGTCGACTGCGCAGTTAAGGAAGCCGACAGATTGATCCGCCAGCTGCTGTTCAGCGGCGGAAAGATGAGCCAAAACGTGCTGTTTTAACGCCTCTGTGCCGCCAATCATATTTTCGCACGCGATGACGTGAAGCGGCTTTTCTTGAACGACAAACCGTTGCTCAAGCCCGGCGGCAATGACTGGGGCGATGGCCGGCAAAATGTGCGGGCCGACCGCGGTCGTCACCAAATCGGCATCCGCAATCGCCGCGACAACCTGTTCCCGCTCCGTTTGGCTGTTTAACGCAGAAACGCCGCGCACCCATTGTTCTTCCCGATGTTCACCAGCGACAATCACGCGGTATTCTCCCCGCTCTTTCAGCAGGCGGACGATTTGTTCATTGACATCGACAAACACGACGTCATAGCCGGATGCCGCGAGCAAGCTGCCGATAAACCCGCGGCCGATGTTGCCGGCGCCAAAATGGACGGCCCGCATTAGCCGTTCACCTCGTCAAGCAGCGCGAGAATGTCCTCTTCCGTTTTCGCGTTCGCCATCGCTTCCACATTGTCCGCTTCCGCGCAAACGAGCGCCAGTTTCGAAAGAATGTCCAAATGTTCGCCATCTTTGCCGGCAATGCCAATCACGATCGTGGCGATGTTTCCGTTGCCAAAATCGACCCCATCTGGGATTTGTACAATCGAAATGCCCGATTGTTTCACTAGGGACTTGGCTGCTTCCGTCCCGTGCGGAATGGCGACGTGGTTGCCGATGTAAGTCGTGGTCAATTCTTCCCGCTCAAGCATTGCATCAATATACGACGGGGCGACATATCCTTGCTTCACAAGCACTTCGCCGGCAAGACGGATCGCTTCTTCTTTCGTTTTCGCTTGTGCATTCAGCACAATGTTCGCTTTATTTAAAATCGAATCGGTCAACATTCGTTTCACTCCTTCGCCAATGTCCAATAATCATCGAAAAATTGTTCCAAATGAGCGCTGATAAGCAAATGCACTTGTTCTTCATCACCGTGCGTCAAGATGGCGAGCGTTTGCTCGTCTTTGACGAACAGCGAGCTGATGTGGCTTAAGACAGCCAACATCTCCTCGTCCGCATCCGCCGGTCCAAGAAGCAGCACAACCGTGTTGATGTCCATCGGCTTCCCATCCATGCCCGCTGCCGTCTGCGGCGCATCCAGCCGGTACATTGTCAGCGATGGGCGAAGGACAGCGAAGCTTCGGGCGTGGTAAAGCGCCAACCTCGTGCCAGGGACGCCAAGCCCGCCAAGCGACTCGCGGCGCCGCAGCTCCTCAAGCACGACATCGGCATCGACAATGACGCCATTTCGCTCAAGGCGGCGGCACGCATCAGCCAACAACTCATGAACCGAACGGACCTTGACCACCTCGAGGGAAAAACCGTCCAAAATGTGAATGATTGTCTCGCTGATGCGCCGAACCGCCTTCATTGTGTCGAGCGCCGGCCGGTTTCGCCGTGCCATCGGCTCTTTCTCCATCCGTTTTTCAGCGGCCGATTTCCGCTCCAAACACTCGCGAATCTTCCGCGCTTCCTCCTCTGTCAGCATCGGGCTGACGACGATATGCGGCCCATACTCCTCCGGAAGCGGCACGGTCGAGATGACGAGATCGTACCCGCTTACATCTTTTCCTTTCCATTCAAACACGGAAGCTTGTTCCAGCGAAACAATGTCCGGAATCTCTTTTTTCAGCCTCGTCGCTAACATTTTCGCCGTCCCAAGCCCGCTCGAACAAATGACGAGCACCTTCCAACCTTTTTTCTCCCGCATAAGCGCAGCCGCAAAATGAAGCACTAAATAGCCGATCTCCTCGTCCGGCACCGGAATGTCGCCAAACAGCTGCCGCGCCCCGTCTGCGACAATGACAAACAGCTCTGCATAGTCTTGTTTGATTTGATCGAGCAGCGGATTGGCGATCCCCATTCCATGTTCAAGACGGTACAGTGCCGGTTTTAAGTGAACGACCAGGTCTTCATATAGCGTGCAGTCAACCGACAAATCGACGCCAAGTTCGCGGCTGACAAAGCGAATGAGCTGTTGCGCTTTCATGCCGACGACCAAGCTCGGCTCTTCCATCACTGCTCCTTGGCGGCTGCGCCATTTCGCTCCCATCAAGTGCATCGTCATATAACCGATCTCTTCTTTTGGGATGTCAACGCCAAAAGCGCGTTCTAACGATTCAGCGAGCACTCCGGCAATTTCGTACTCTTTTGTTGCCTGAATCGCCTGCAAATCTTGCTGGTCAAAATGGATCGCTTCTCCCCGTTTGATGCGCTCGATGGCAAGAGCCAAGTGAACGACAAAGGCGATGTACGAGCTGTCGGCCATCGTAAATGGGAGCTTTTCTTTCACTTGCTCGATTTGTTTTTCAATGACGGTGAGCTTTTTCCGATCAACGAGCCCGAGCAGCTTCTCCGCCATCGTATCAAACGGATCGTCCGCCCGCTTTTGGATCGTCTCTTTCATCAGCGCCAAAAATTCATGTTCATCGACATGACGGAACAACAAATCGCTGATGAGGCGCCGTTTTGCTGATTCCGAACCGGCAAGCTCGACACCGTATCCGCGCTTGCGGATGAGCGAAAGCCCGTACGCTTCTACCGTTTGTTCCAATTTGTCCAAATCCAAGCTGACAGTGGCGACCGTGACGTTCAAGTCATGGGCCAATGAGACGAGCTTCACCGGCTCGGTGGCTTCCAACAGCGCAATTAAAATCATGAGCTGCCGCTCTTCGGGGGTGTATTCATGATGAGAAAGGCGAAGCAACTCTGCGGCCAGCGCCTGCTTGTTTTCTTCCGCCCCGACGAGGCGAATGCCGACCCCCGCTTTTTTCGCCAGCCCGAGCCCGTAGCGGCGCAAGACGGATTCAAGTCCTTGCAAATCACGGTGAACCGTGCGGGCGCTGACATTCAGCTCTTCGGCCAACTCACCAACTGTCACGTCTCGGTCATCCGCCAACAACCGCTCAAGCAGCTTTCTCTCCCTTGCCGATACGTACATCGCCGTTCACCTCCCATCCTAGAGGCGGTATTGTTGACATTTTTGAAATAAGCTATGACCTTTTCTATTTTTATTGTAAGGGCTTTTTTCTTGATTTGACAACGAATAAATGTTTCGTTTTCGTCATTGTTATTGTTGACATTTTTTAATTTTGCATACATGTTTCTCTTTCGCCGTTTGACGAAGTTCACAGCGGTTGGGCCCATCCATACAGATGGAAGCGGATGAAAGTGTCCCAAGCAGTCGAGGTAAACACGAAATCGCAAAGCAAAACGCAGGGGAACGCCATTCCCCCGCGTCTCATGTCCATTTACTCATTCTTTTTCAATCGCTCGATCAACTCATCATATTTCGGGCTGTTTAAGAAGTTTTCCACCGACACATGGTACGCGTTCGGCAACTTTGCTTTTGCCCGGTCGGTTAGGTTTTGATGAGTGACGACGATGTCGGCATCCGGCGGCAGCTGGTTGATCGCCGTGTTCGTCACTTCGATATCGAGCCCGGCCTTTTGCACTTTGTTGCGCAAAATCGACGCCCCCATCGCGCTTGAGCCCATTCCGGCATCGCACGCGAACACAATTTTTTTCACGCGGCCAGGAACCACTTGCTGAACCGCAGCTGCCGAAGCGGCTTCTTTCTGTTTCAACGCCGCGGCTGCTTGGCTCTTTTTCCCTTTCAGCTGTTCCATTTTTTCCGTTGCTTTCGTCAAATCTTCTTCCTCTTCGTTTTGTTTCGCCGATTTTAAGAACACGGACGCGACGAGGAATGACACGGCCGCCGCAACGAACACACCCGCCAACACGCCGAAGTAATTCCCTTTTGGCGTCATCGCCAGCAAGGCGAAAATGCTTCCCGGCGACGGCACCGCCACCAGACCGGCATGGAACACGGTAAATGTAAACACCCCGCTCACCCCGCCGGCCATCGCCGCCAAAATCAAAATCGGGCGCATGAGAATGTACGGGAAGTAAATTTCATGAATCCCACCTAAGAAATGGATAATAACCGCCCCCGGCGCCGACTGTTTCGCCATTCCTTTGCCAAACAGCCAGTACGCCAGCAAAATGCCAAGTCCTGGGCCAGGGTTCGTTTCCAGCAAGAACAAAATCGATTTCCCGGTTTTCGCCGCTTGCTCGACGCCGAGCGGGCTTAAAATCCCATGGTTGATCGCATTGTTCAAAAACAGCACTTTCCCCGGTTCAATGAACAAGTTCGCCAGCGGCAACAAGTGCCAGTCGATAATTTTTTCGACTCCGGCTGCCAACGTTTTACTGATCCCAGAAATGACCGGGCCGACTCCTTTAAAAGCGAGCAACGTCAACACGCCGCCGACGATCCCGGCCGAGAAGTTGTTGACGAGCATCTCAAATCCTTGCTTCACTTTCCCTTGGAACAACCCATCCACTTTTTTGATCACATAACCGCCAAGCGGCCCCATGATCATCGCGCCTAAAAACATCGGGATTTCCGAACCGACGATGACCCCCATCGTCGCTGTCGCCCCCACGACGCCGCCGCGGACGTCGTACACCATTTTCCCGCCCGTATAGCCAATCAACAACGGCAACAAATACGTAATCATCGGCCCGACGAGCTTCGCAAACGTCTCATTCGGCAGCCACCCGGTCGGGATAAACAGGGCGGTAATCAGCCCCCAGGCGATAAACGCCCCAATATTCGGCATAATCATGCCGCTCAAATAACTGCCAAACCGTTGAATCTTTACACGGAAGCCTGTTTCGTTTCCGGTTGTATGCGTCATAAAGCTGTTCCTCCTTTTCTGCTTGACTGTACCTTTATCTTAAAACGCTTACAACCGGCCTTCAATGAGAAGTAAACGCGATTTTGTCAATGGGGTTATTGTCAGGTTTAAAAAAGAAAAAGGCCCAGCGCGGTGGGCGGGGCTACAGCGTTTCTTCCGCTAGCAACAAAGCCTCTCGATAAAGACGTTCGGAGAGATAAAATCCATTTTCAAGCAAAGTGTCTAACAGCGGCTTTACTTCCGTTATTTTCCCATTCTTCTTTCCAAGAATCAAAATTCCAATTGTGCCGATAGGTCGTAAAAGGAATTGTTTAGACAACCCGTGGTGCTAGTTGAGCGCTAGCGCTCAACTAGCACCACGGGTATTTCCTATTACCAATTTCATCTTCAATGTTTTTTTATGGAAAACTTCTTTAGTTTAAATTGATGTACTTTGGTGGTGATGTTTTCGCACAAACGACAAGCCCGTCATAACAAGCGCTAGGTTTGATAAGATTTAATTGCTTCCCTTCATGCATTGTGTAAGTGTGCTTAAAAAGCCAACGGTTTTGAGGCACTTTTCTTTGCCGCGAGATATCGAAAAATCCGATTTCATGCCCGGCTTGCTTGATTCGAAACTCGATGCTATCTTGATCAGGCTGCCGCACTTCATATACACTGCGATTATTTTCCGCTGCTTGCCCACTATACATAAAGAAGCCAATGGTATAGGAGAACTCCTTGATTTCGGGAGGTAAATAAGAAAATGTCGATGGAAATCCTAGAAATCTCCTAGATTGCTTCATTATATGCCCATTGTGCGCCCATACTATTATCTTCTCGTTTGGAAACATCTCCTGTGCCAGCCACAAAATATTGTCAGCCATTGCCTTATTCCGGATTTTTATCGCTTTCACGAAGTGGGAAGAGATCATCTGCATGAGGGACATTCGGTTCTGCAAAATTCTCTGCACAAGCAAAAAAGCGTCTTTTCCAAACTTATCTTGTAATGCAAGGCGGTTTTTATCTAATAACAAGAGAAATTCTTGATAAAGAGCCATCCATTCTTTGCATTTTCGCTTACGTTCCTTTTTGGAAATTGACCGATTACGGGAATTGACATATTGGTAAAGCATTTCTTGTTCCAATGCTGCTATTTTTTCACCATAGGCCTTATCCATATTGGAAAATACTTCTGCCAAAAACTTGCCGGTAATATGATCGCTCGAGGCGGGCTGAATATCCAATCCTGTTAGGATGAGAGGCTGATTGGATAATTGTGTTTCCTTCACATAATT
>NZ_BCQG01000054.1 GCF_001544315.1 Geobacillus jurassicus NBRC 107829 | reverse complement strand
CCCTCTCCTGCACTCAAGTCCCCCAGTTTCCAATGACCCTCCACGGTTGAGCCGTGGGCTTTCACATCAGACTTAAGGAACCGCCTGCGCGCGCTTTACGCCCAATAATTCCGGACAACGCTCGCCCCCTACGTATTACCGCGGCTGCTGGCACGTAGTTAGCCGGGGCTTCCTCGTGAGGTACCGTCACCGCACCGCCCTCTTCGAACGGCGCTCCTTCGTCCCTCACAACAGAGCTTTACGACCCGAAGGCCTTCTTCGCTCACGCGGCGTCGCTCCGTCAGGCTTTCGCCCATTGCGGAAGATTCCCTACTGCTGCCTCCCGTAGGAGTCTGGGCCGTGTCTCAGTCCCAGTGTGGCCGGTCACCCTCTCAGGCCGGCTACGCATCGTCGCCTTGGTGAGCCGTTACCTCACCAACTAGCTAATGCGCCGCGGGCCCATCCGCAAGTGGCAGCTTGCGCCGCCTTTCAACCAAAGACCATGCGGTCTTCGGTGTTATCCGGTATTAGCTCCGGTTTCCCGGAGTTATCCCGGTCTTGCGGGCAGGTTGCCCACGTGTTACTCACCCGTCCGCCGCTGACCAAACCAGAGCAAGCTCCGATCCGGTCCGCTCGACTTGCATGTATTAGGCACGCCGCCAGCGTTCGTCCTGAGCCAGGATCAAACTCTCCAAAGAAAGTTGATTGGCTTTTCGGATTGTCCAGCTTCGGCCGCTATCGACTCGCGACGCTTCGAGTCCTGCTGTGGCGGCAACAGCCTCCTCGCAGGCCTCTCAGCGCGTTTCGTCGATAAGCGAGCGGCCTCAGCTTTTCGCATTGTCCAGCTTCGGCGCCTAGCTCTCTTCTGCCAAATCACCTTCTACCTCGGGGTGCAAGCACCACCAAGGGTGAAGAACATTTGGCTTCGAGATCGCCAGGATGGCGATATTTCGCCATTGCCCGCAGGATGCGGGCTGCCTTTAGGCGAAATTACGGCGCCTCAACTTTTCTATTGCGCTTCGTTTCGTTCAGTTTTCAAGGAACGATCTATCTATCCTTTCTTCGCCCGAGGAATTTACCCCCATCGAAAGCGACCCTTATAATATATCACCTTTTTTTGTTTTTGTCAACACATTTTTTGCTTTTTTCGCCGCACCGAAGCGGCTTTATTAATATAGCACCTCTGTTTTGATGTGTCAACTGTTCATTCAAGATTTTTTCTTTCAAATCAAAACCGCCTCCTCCCTTCAACTTATAGCACATCAAGCCAAACGTGTCTCCCGTTCGCAAAAATTTTCTTGACGGACATGAAAAAAAGACTGTTCCCAAGACCGGCAAACCCGCCTTAGGAACAGTCCTCTTATCCTCCCTATTCTCGCAAAAAGACGAAGTAACAGATAAAGACGACAAACAGCACATACAACAGCGGATGCACGTCTTTGCCGCGGCCTTTTAAAATCATCGTGATCGGATAGAAGATGAAGCCGACGGCGATGCCGGTGGCGATGCTGTAGGAAAGCGGCATGGTGATGAGCGTGAAGAACGCCGGCACGGCGACTTCGAACTTCTTCCAGTCAATCTCACCGATAGACGATGCCATCAACACCCCGACGATAATCAAGGCTGGCGCGGTGACCGGCGCGGTAATGACGCTCAAGAGCGGCGAAAAGAACAACGCCAGCAAGAATAAAATCCCCGTCACAACCGCCGAAAACCCAGAGCGCCCTCCGGCGGCGACGCCGGCCGACGATTCGATGTACGATGTCGTTGTCGATGTGCCAAATACCGCCCCGACCATGACCGCGGTCGCGTCAACGAGCAACGCTTTGCCGGCGCGCGGCAGTTTGTTGTTTTTGAGCAGCCCCGCCTGATTGGCAACCGCCAGCAATGTCCCTGTCGCATCGAAAAAGTCGACGATGAAAAACGTCAGTACGACGCCGAGCATTTTCAGCGAGAAAATGTCCGGCAAATGTTTGATCGCGACGCCGAACGTCGGCGAAATGTCCGGAATGGCGCCGACAATTTGATGCGGCACTTTGATCAAACCGAAGATCATGCCGACAATCGCGGTAATGACCATGCCGTAAAAGACGCCGCCGTTCACTTTTCGCACCATGAAAATGACGGTGACGACCAGCCCGAAAATCGCCAGCAAGGTATTGCCATCTTTCAAATCGCTCAATCCGACTAACGTCGCGTCGTTATTGACAATAATGCCGGCGTTTTGCAAGCCGATGAACGTGATGAACAGCCCAATTCCAGCGCTGACTGCATATTTCAGTTCAACCGGGATGGCATCGATAATTTTTTCCCGAATGCCGGTGAGCGATAAAATCGTAAAGATGATGCCGGAAACAAACACTCCTGCCAGCGCTGTTTGCCACGGAATGCCCATGTGCAGCACAACCGTAAAGGCGAAGAAAGCGTTTAGCCCCATTCCGGGAGCCAAAGCGATCGGGTATCGGGCGAGCACTCCCATCAAAATCGATCCGTACGCCGCCGCCAAGGCGGTAGCGACAAACACCGCCCCTTGGTCAATGCGCAGTTCATCAGGAAAATCTTTCACAGCGCCGAGCGACAAGGTAAAGGGATTGACAAACAAAATATACGCCATCGACAAAAACGTTGTCAGCCCAGCGATAATCTCTGTCCGGTAATTGGTGCCGAGCTCATCAAATTGAAAATATTTTCTCACGTCTGTCCCCCCTGACAATAAAATAAAAACGCTTCTGCCGCTACCAGAAGCGTTGACTAGGAAGGAATGACGAACAGAGAGAAGACAAACAAGCGCTCTCTATCCTGCATCCCTCGTAGTCAAGCTATTTACGGTAGCTTGGTAGAAACTCCCGAGCCATATTCCCGGGATTATACGACGGAATTCGACAATATTCATGTTTCCACCGCTATTGTATCAACCTGAAGATGACCTGTCAAGAAAAAAGACGAACATTTCTTTGTAAATGTCCGTCTTTTGTTCGTTTTTATTCCCACTCGATCGTTGCCGGCGGTTTGCTCGTAATATCGTAAACGACGCGGTTGACGTGCGGCACTTCGTTGACGATGCGGGTCGAAATGCGTTCGAGCACATCCCACGGAATGCGAGCCCAGTCGGCGGTCATCCCGTCGACCGACGTCACCGCACGAATGGCGACCGTATAGTCGTACGTGCGGGCATCGCCCATCACCCCGACGCTGCGGATGTCGGGAAGAACGGTGAAATATTGCCAAATCTCGCGATCCAGCCCCGCATTTTTGATTTCTTCCCGCAAAATCGCATCCGATTCGCGGACAATTTCAAGCTTTTCCTCTGTCACTTCACCAAGAACGCGGATGCCAAGCCCTGGCCCCGGGAACGGCTGACGCCAGACGATTTCATCCGGGATCCCCAGCTGCGTGCCGAGCGCGCGCACTTCATCTTTAAACAGCGTATTGAGCGGTTCAATCAGTTCAAATTTCATATCTTCCGGCAGGCCGCCGACGTTATGGTGCGACTTGATCGTTTGCGCCGTCGCTGTGCCGCTTTCGATAATGTCGGTATAGAGCGTGCCTTGCACTAAAAATTCGATGCCTTCAAGTTTCGCCGCTTCATCGTCAAACACATAAATAAATTCGTTGCCGATGATTTTCCGCTTTTGTTCCGGGTCGGTGACTCCTTTTAGTTTCGCCAAAAAGCGGTCTTTTGCATCGACTTTGATGACATTCATCTGGAATCGCTCACGGAACGTCTTCATGACGCTCTCCGCTTCACCTTTGCGCAACAAGCCGTGGTCGACAAAAATGCAGGTCAGCTGGTCACCGATCGCGCGATGCACGAGCACAGCAGCAACCGATGAGTCCACCCCACCGCTTAACGCGCACAGCACTTTTTTCCCGCCCACTTGTTCGCGAATGCGGCGCACTTGTTCTTCAATGAAGTTTTCCATCGTCCAGTCGCCCCGGCAGCCGCATACATCAAAGACAAATTTCTTCAATAGATCATTGCCGTATACAGAGTGGCGCACTTCCGGGTGGAATTGCACCCCGTACCATTTCCGGCGTTCGTCGCTCATCGCGGCGATCGGGCAGGAAGGACTCGTCGCATCAACGGTAAAGCCGGATGGCGGGGCGGTCACTAAGTCACCGTGGCTCATCCAAACGACTTGCTCGTCCGGCAACCCATGAAAGAGCAATGAGTCGTTTTTGACTTGAATGAGCGCTTTGCCGTATTCACGGTGCGTCGCTTTTTCCACTTTTCCTCCTAAATGATGCGCCATGAGCTGCATCCCGTAGCAAATCCCTAAAATCGGCAACCCAAGCTCAAAAATCGCTGGATCGCACGTAAACGCTTGTTCATCATACACGCTGTTCGGACCGCCAGAGAAAATGATTCCCTTCGCGTTCAATGCGTGAATTTCCTCCGCGCGGATTGTGTGCGGGTGCAGCTCGCTGTAAACGCCGAATTCGCGAATGCGGCGGGTGATCAGCTGGTTGTATTGACTCCCAAAGTCCAAGACGACGATCATTTCTTGATTCATGTTCTCCACCCCGTCAAAAAAATAACGCTGCCATTGCCCAAAACGTTGATGAAGGCAGAATAGCAGCGTCTTCTGCCTTCATAGTCAGGCCGTTTACGGCGGCCCGGTAGAGACGCGCAAGCCATATTCTTGCGCTTATATGAAGGGCTTTCGTCCCATTTCGTATGCAAATTTGAGTTCATTCTATCAACTTGCCAGCAGACGGTCAAGAGATCGTCCTTTTTATTAAATTTTCCCACAATTGCACCGCTTCGCGGACATTGCCCTCCTTGACTCCTGTTCCGTACACGGCGCATTCGTATAGTTTCGTCAACCGCTTCATTTCATCTGTTTCAAACAAACGATCCACCTCGGCGGCGTATTGGCGCAGCGTTTCATGCGGCTGCCGCTTCAGTCCATAATCTTGCAAATGGCGAAGAAGCGCCCCGTACGCCAAAACGAGCCAGGCGGCCTCATCGAGTTTCCGGCGGCGGAATCGAAGGAGCGTAAGGCGCGGCCACCATTTCCTCCTTGTCGCATAGGCCGCACCGCCGAACGCAGCCAACACCGCTGACGCCACCAACAGGATGTTCCACGACCAAACGTCGCCGAACTTCTCCCACCAATGGCTGTCTTGTTCCGGAGAAGACCGTTCAATCAGTTGTTCCAGCGGCACTCGCGGCGCTTCTTGTTCTTCCGGCTGCGGCGCTTGTTTCTCTTCGTTCGAAGCAGGAAGCGAAAACGCATACGGGTTGACAAACCCTCGCGTCGGCTCAAACGGCACCCAGCCGATGCCTTCAAAATACACTTCAACCCACGAATGAGCGTCATTGTTGCGCACTTCATAAAGCTCTTGCCCATCTTGCTCCCCAACAAGCCGCCCCGGCGTATAGCCTTTCACCCAGCGCGCGGGAATGCCGAGTGAGCGCACGAGCACTACCATTGAGGTGGAAAAGTTATCGCAATATCCTCGTTTCGTTTCAAACAAAAATTGATCGACGTAATCTTGGTTGACTCCCGGAACGGCAACGTCCGTCGTTTCGTACGTGTATCCGTTCAGATGGAAGTATTGCTCGATGGCTTTCACTTTATCGTATATCGTTTTTTCTCCATCCGTAATTTGTTTGGCCAAATCGCGCACCCGCTGCGGAAGCGTCTCGGGCAGCTGCGTATAACGTTTCAAAAAGGGCGGGTCTTGGACCGGAGGCGCGGCGCGCAGCGCCGCAATCGGAAAGTCCGGCTCCAAGTACGTCAACGTGTACCGGCGGATGGGGAGCGCATTGGCCTCCTCGTCGGTCGTGTAGATTTTTTCCGTCGCCATATGCATGCGGTAAACGATCGGTTCAGACGTTTGCACCTGCCGCAAACCAAGCGGATAGATGAGATGAAACGCCTGATCTTGGCGATTGATTTCCGCCGTCTGCTCGACCGTCTTGACTTTATCGCTCCACCATTCATGCCCGATCGTCTCCCCGTTTTCAAACGAACGGACTTGCTCGCTCGGAAATTCCTCCCATCCTTTGCCCGTGTAAATGTCTTTCGTTTCGACGCGCCAATAATGGCGCCCTTTGTCTTTAGCGATGAACACCACCGTATCGTCGGCAATAAACGGTCCGCCGAGACGCGAATCGTTTTGCCCGTAGCCGATTTTTTTCACACCGGGGGCAGGCTGGTCATCGCTCGTCTCTTCCGGGCCGGCGGCATAGCTGTGAAGAAACGCCACCGGATCCGGCCATTGCGGCGGCAGCTTCGGTCCGGCATATCCAGCCGCAAGAGCGACGGCGGGAATGAATAGAGCGGCCGCCCGCCACTTTCCGATGCGAAAAGACGGCACGTTCGACCGCAGCCGCTCGCCATGCAGCCAAACGAAGGCGAAAAAACCGAGCGCGACGAGGCGGATGATCGCTCTCTTTCCGCTGTATGGCATAAACGTATCGAGCACAGCGACATAACATACGGTCAGCGCATATGGGATCAACCACCGGTTTCGCAACACAATGAGCCAACGCAGCACGAACGAAACAGCCCATAACAACAGAAAAAAGACAAAGGTGCGCAGCGCATCGCTCGGCATCGAAGATCGATCGCCCAACAGCCAGACGAGGCTGTCCCGCCAAAGATCTTGAGGCAAAGCGATGATCGAATCGAACGGAAACAGCCGAAAGAGCGCCCAACATATATAAACGATTTTCCCCAACGCGGAAAGCCATACAGGAAGGCGGAACAAATACAGTACGAAACAAAGGGCAACAAATGACACAAACACCCCGATATGCGCGGTATCGGTGACATCTTCCAACGGCCAAAGCCACTCGGTGAGCAGCCAAGCGGCTAGAACGTTAGGCAGCACGGTGGATAACAAGTTTGCCCCTAACGGCCTCATCCATCTCCTCCTCCTTGCCGGACGATGTGCAACGCCTGCGGGTCAATGCGCGATACGTACACCCCGCTGCGGCGAAGCCCGTCCGCCCAATTCCTCTGTTCGTCTCCCCATTCGCCGCTGACGACGTACAGCACAATATGGCGTTTAGATGCCATCGCGCGCAGCTGCTCTACAAGCGGCATAGACAATATAGATGTGACAACAATGCACCCGGCAGCCGTTCTCCAGTTCGTTTCCTCGGCGAGAACACGAGCGAGCAGCTCCTCGCCGCCGGCATTCACTTCCGCCAAGCGGAGAAGAAGCGACTGCCACTGTTCATCATGGCGGCGCGGCGTTAAGAAAGAACGCTCTTTCCCAGCAAAGAGCAGCCCTACCGGCACCTCCTCATCGATCAATGCCTTCGATACGGAAGCCGCTAACGTGACAAGCTCCTCAAACCATGGAGACGCGGCGCCGTCGAGCACAACGATCCAATCGTCATTGCGCTGCTCGTCAAATTCTTTTGTCATCAGCTCCTGCCTGCGCGCTGACGCTTTCCAATGCACCCACGACATTTTATCCCCAGGCACGTACTCGCGGGCGCCGGCCGCCACCGCCATATCGCGGCGGTAGGCAAGCGGTCGCGCGGCTTTTCCTTGGGCAAACCATTCGCGAACGATCTCCGTCGTCCACTCGAGATAACGAGGATAAACAATGACGGTGCACGGGGCAGGAAACGATTCCGCCTTGTTCACCCAGCCGAATACATCGCGTGCTTCTAAGCGCACCGATTCTAATTGATGCCGGCCGCGCGGCAAGGAAAGCGACCACGTACAAGAAAGGCGGCGCCGAAACGACCAAGCGAGCATCGCGCCTCCTTGCCGCGGTTCTTCCCCAGAAACAACGAGCGCGGCGAGCGGAATCGGCCACGGCAACTCGATGCGTGTCGTCACCGGAATCGGTTCACCTGCATGATAACGCCGCGCCGGCACCGTTCGGCTCACCACAGCGCGTCGAAGCGGGTACATTGCGACCACGAGCGCATACAAACCGAACGGCAAAAAACCGTAAAACAAAAACCAACTGACAAACCCACCCTGAAACATGGCATACGAAAACAAGATAGCGGCTAAAAGCAACAATCCGGAGAGAGCCAACCAGCGATGCCCCCTCCCTATTTGTTTCGTCTTCATCACTTTTATCGCCGCCCTTGCACTGGTACCGGCGTGCGGGCAATGAGCTGCCCGATGACCGTTTCGGCATCGAGCTTGTCCCATTTGGCTTCCGGACGAATGAGCAGACGGTGGGCGAGCACATAAGGAGCGAGCTGCTGCACATCATCGGGGATGACAAAATCGCGGCCATGGATGAACGCGTACGCCTGCGCCGCTTTCATCAATGCGACTGATCCGCGCGGGCTGACGCCTAAATAGACCGCTTCATGCTGACGGCTTTGCTGGACAAGCTCGACGATATACCGCTTCACCGTATCGCTCACATGCACATCCGCCGCTTTCCGCTGCAACGAACGCAGCTCCTCAACGGTCATGACTGGGGCGATGTCTTCAAGGGGAGAGGAGTGTTCCAAGCGGGAAAGCATATCGACTTCTTCCTCGGCGGAAGGATAGCCCATTCTCAGCTTCAGTAAAAACCGATCCAACTGTGCCTCAGGGAGAGGGTAGGTTCCTTCATATTCAATCGGGTTTTGCGTAGCCATCACAAAAAACGGCTGCGGCAACGCCCGCGTGACACCATCCACCGTCACATTTCCTTCCTCCATGGCTTCAAGAAGCGCCGACTGCGTTTTCGGCGACGTCCGGTTAATCTCATCAGCCAACACGATATGGGCGACAATCGGGCCGGGCTTGTACTCAAACTGCCGTTCTTTTGGGTTATAGACGGAAACGCCGATCACATCGCTCGGCAGCAAATCCGGCGTAAATTGAATCCGTTTCAACTCGGCACTGAACGACTTCGCTAGCGCGCGCACGAGCATCGTTTTGCCGACGCCGGGCACATCTTCAAGCAGCACGTGGCCTTTCGCCAGCAGCGCCGTTAAACTAAGCACAATGACATTGCGTTTTCCGACAATGACTCGTTCGATATTGCGGACGACTTGTTCCAGCGGGGGAAGCAACACTTCGTCGATCGGCATGACATCAGACTCCTTTTGTGGTGATTAATGGGTCTTTTAGAGGTAGACTCCAACTTATTTTTTCTATTACTATAATATCGAATGTACATAACTTTTGGAATACATTTGCAACAAAGGGGAGGAGAAAAATGGGGAAGTCAAAATGGACAATGATCGTCCCTAGGCTAATCGTCGCTGCCACCGGGGTCGGCGCCGGGGACTTGGTCGCCGCTCTTGTCGCTGGAACGAACTACGGCCTTGTGTTCATGTGGGCGATCATCGTCGGAGCCGTGTTTAAATTTGTATTGAACGAAGGGGGCGGTCGTTGGCATCTGTTAAGCGGAAAAACGAGTTTGCCATATTGGCAGTCAACGAACTGCGACATTTGTTTGTTTAAGAAAAAGCGCTCGTCCTGCCTTCGGACGGGCGCTTTCCCATTTAAATCATCTTCTCCGGCCTTACCCATTCCTCGTACTGCTCGGCGGTGACATATCCAGTTTTTAACGCCGCTTCTTTCAGCGTCAACCCTTCGCGATGGGCGAGCTTGGCGATTTCCGCCGCCCGGTCGTAGCCGATATGCGGGCTCAACGCCGTCACGAGCATGAGCGACCGCTCCACGTATTCTTTCATCTTCGCTTCATTCACTTCCATCCCTTGGGCGCACCGTTCATCAAACGAGCGGATGGCATCGCCGAGCAGTTGCACCGACTGAATGGCGTTATAGGCGATGACCGGCTTGAACACGTTCAACTGAAAGTTGCCTTGGCTCGCCGCAAAGCCAATCGTGGCGTCATTGCCGAACACTTGCACCGCAACCATCGTCATCGCTTCGCTTTGCGTCGGATTCACTTTGCCCGGCATGATCGAGCTGCCCGGCTCATTGGCCGGAATTACGATTTCCCCGAGCCCGGAGCGCGGCCCACTCGCCAGCCAGCGCACATCGTTGGCGATTTTCATCAAATCGGCTGCCAGCGCTTTCAATGCTCCGTGGACGTAAACGATCTCGTCATGGCTGGTCAGCGCGTGGAATTTGTTTGCCGCTGAGCGGAACGGGTAGCCCGTTTGCGTTTGCAGCTGCTTGGCCACCTGTTCGCCAAACGCCAGTGGCGCATTCAACCCCGTGCCGACCGCCGTGCCGCCGATCGCCAAATCGAGCAGCTTCTCGCTCGCTTCCACGATCATCGCTTTGCTTTTTTCAAGCATCGTCCGCCAGCCGGAAATTTCTTGCCCGAACGTGAGCGGCGTCGCATCTTGCAAGTGCGTGCGCCCGATTTTGATCGTGTTCTTGTATTGGCGCTCTTTGACTTCCAACGTTTGAATCAAGCCGTCAAGCGCCGGCAACAAATGCGTTTGGATCTTTTGGTAAATAGCGATATGCATCACCGTAGGGAACGTGTCGTTTGAGCTTTGCGACATGTTGACATCATCGTTCGGGTGAATGCGCCCTTCCCCGTCAGCCAGCAGCTCGTTCGCCCGTCTCGCCACGACCTCGTTTACGTTCATATTCGTTTGCGTCCCGCTTCCCGTCTGCCAGACGACGAGCGGAAAATGCTCATCCCACTTGCCGGCCAAAATTTCCTCGCACGCGGCCACAATAGCCCGCTGCTTCGCTTCGCTCAACTTCCCGGTTTGATAGTTGACGATGGCCGCCGCCTTTTTCAGCTCAGCATACGCATAAATCAATTCCAAGGGCATTTTTTCCGTACCGATCCGGAAGTTTTTCCGGCTTCGCTCCGTCTGCGCCCCCCAATACTTGTCGGCCGGCACCCGCACCTCCCCAAGCGAATCGCGTTCAATCCGTTCATTCATCGCGTTGTCCTCCTTTGTTTAGACGTCTCCATTATGTTTTTATTCCCATTTCCGGGCGGATAAACGCAACAAATCTGCAGAAAAGACGTCTAAATAAGGGAATGGGGATTTTCCATGAGGAAACGATGGGGTTGGGCTTTTATTCTGCTTCTATGGCTTTCTGGCTGTTCATTCGGCGATATCGAGCCACCGCAACCGTTGTTGACCGTCGATGGCGAGACGATCGACTACCGCCTCGGAACATACACGTGGTCGACAGGCGGCCGCGGAGTCGTCGCTGATGCTGCTGCCCCACCGTTGCTCGTCAAAAAACTGAAGCCTCACCCTGCCGTCCCGGGGGCGAAACTGCATGTTCAATTTAATTATCGTCCATCAGCGCTCGAAGCCGACAGATGGAACGGCAACGACGCCGACTGGCATCCAGTGCAAAACAAGACCATCACCCTTTCGGAAAAGCAAGGGACATACATTTATGCGATTCACGCCTCTTGGAAAGAAGGGGATGCGATCTATGCGTTTTTGATTGAGGTGCAATAACAAGCAGCACAAGGGAATATGTGCAACAAAAATTCGCTATACTAGGAGAACAACGACTTGGACTCCACCTTAACGGCAGCCGTAAAGGACGAGCTTCAGCCGATCCATTTGTGACAATGTACAGACAAAAAGAAAAAGAACACCGGGATCGCTCCCAGTGTTCTTTGTTTCGCTAGGCGGATTACATCATGCCGCCCATATCCGGCATGTTGTTGTTGCCTTTGTTTTCTTCCGGTTTGTCGGCAACGACCGCTTCTGTCGTCAAGACCATTGCGGCGACAGATGCAGCGTTTTGCAGCGCCGAACGAGTGACTTTCGTCGGGTCAACGATGCCAGCTTCGATCATGTCGACCCATTCACCCGTTGCCGCGTTGAAACCAATGCCCGGTTTTTCGTTTTTCAGACGCTCAACGATGATCGAGCCTTCCAGACCAGCGTTTTGCGCGATTTGACGAACCGGTTCTTCGATCGCGCGCAATACGATTTTCACGCCGGTTGCTTCATCGCCTTCCGCTTCGATGGCAGCAACTTTGTTGTAAACGTTCATCAATGCCGTACCACCGCCGGCGACAATGCCTTCTTCAACAGCCGCACGAGTCGAGTTGAGCGCGTCTTCAATGCGCAGTTTGCGTTCTTTCAATTCCGTTTCTGTCGCTGCGCCGACTTTGATGACTGCTACGCCGCCAGCCAATTTCGCCAAGCGTTCTTGCAGTTTTTCGCGGTCGAATTCCGAAGTCGTTTCTTCAAGCTGCGCACGGATTTGGTTGATGCGCGCTTTGATGCGATCCGAATCGCCAGCGCCTTCGACGATCGTCGTCGTTTCTTTCGTAACGACTACTTTCGACGCACGGCCGAGCGAAGCGATCGTTGTCGATTTCAATTCACGGCCAAGCTCTTCCGAGATGACTTCGCCGCCTGTTAAAATCGCGATGTCTTCGAGCATCGCTTTGCGGCGATCGCCGAAGCCAGGCGCTTTGACGGCAACTGCATTGAACGTGCCGCGCAGTTTGTTGACAACAAGCGTCGCGAGTGCTTCGCCTTCGACATCTTCAGCAATGATCAAGAGCGGACGGCCTTGTTGCACTACTTGCTCAAGAACAGGCAACAGCTCTTGGATGCTCGATACTTTTTTGTCCGTAATCAAGATGTACGGATTTTCCAGAACAGCTTCCATTTTTTCCGTATCCGTAATCATGTACGGCGAAACGTAACCGCGGTCGAATTGCATCCCTTCGACAACGTCGAGTTCCGTCGTGAAGCCTTTCGATTCTTCAAGCGTGATGACGCCGTCATTGCCGACGCGTTCCATCGCTTCAGCGATCAATTGGCCGACTTCTTCATCAGCAGCCGAAATCGCAGCCACTTGGGCGATCGACTCTTTCCCTTTGATCGGTTTGGAGATGGCTTTTAATTCTTCAACAGCAACCGCAACCGCTTTTTCAATCCCGCGGCGGATGCCCATCGGGTTGGCACCAGCAGCCACGTTTTTCAAGCCTTCACGGATCATGGCTTGCGCTAATACGGTAGCGGTTGTTGTACCGTCCCCAGCGATGTCGTTCGTTTTGCTGGCGACTTCAGCGACAAGTTTCGCGCCCATGTTTTCAAACGGATCTTCAAGTTCGATTTCTTTCGCGATTGTTACCCCGTCATTCGTGATGAGCGGCGAACCGAATTTTTTCTCCAATACGACGTTGCGGCCTTTCGGACCTAATGTGACTTTGACTGCGTCTGCGAGTTTGTCCACCCCGCGCAACATCGCACGGCGCGCTTCTTCGCTGAACTTGATTTGTTTTGCCATACCCCGTTACCTCCTTATGAATTGAATGACGTGCTACAGTCAAGTTAAGTATGAAGCATAACCGTCTAAGTATGTTTCCGGAATATTTATGTGATCAGCGCATATATTAGCGAACAACAGCCAAAATGTCGCTTTCGCGCAAGATTAAGTATTCTTTGCCGTCGTATTTCACTTCTGTGCCCGCATATTTCGAGAAGATGATGCGGTCGCCGACTTCGACTTCCGGCGCGATGCGTTGGCCGTTATCGAGCACGCGGCCTGTACCGACAGCGACAACGCGGCCTTCTTGCGGTTTTTCTTTCGCCGTATCCGGCAACACGATGCCGCTAGCCGTTTTTTCTTCTGTTTCCACGACTTCAATGACAATGCGATCGCCTAATGGCTTCAACACGGGAAACGACCTCCTTAACGATAGTTTTCGCCGTTCTTATTAGCACTCATCTTTATTGAGTGCTAACACACTTATAATATTAATGAACTTCTTTCCGTTTTGCAAGTAGGAAATGCAAAAAAATAACTATTTTTCTCTTCTGAGAGAAGAACGGGCAGCATAAGCCGGCCGGCTTTGTCTTAAGCTTCTTGTCTTGCGGAGCCCTTTTTCATTATTGCACATTTCCAAAGTCGATAAACAGCTCCGGCCAATTTTTTTACAACGGCGGCAGGGGGCTTCGAGGCGCACTTTCCTTACTATTTCCTCCCTACATGTGCTACAATACGGATATAATTTTGAAAAAGGGGTAGAGGGTTTGAAACGCAATTACTGGTACATCATCATCACGTACATCGTCATGCAGCTGTCCGCCTTTGTCGGCGTTCCGCTTCTTCGCGCCCTCGGCGTCGGCCAAGGGGCGGAAAGCCGTGTCGAAGCCGCCAAGCTGGCTTCCGGGTATTGGGCGGTCATCAGCTTTCTGCTTGCGTTTGTCGTGATCCTATGGCTGCTCCGCGGCGACCGCGACGAACGAACGATGCGGCGGCTGCCGCTCGCTTCTTCATGGATGTGGGCGATCTCCGGCGTTTTTATGGCGCTCGCGGCGCAAAGCATCACCGCCAATATCGAATGGCGCCTGCTCGGCATCGAACCGGGGTCGGAAAATACAAGGCAAATCATCGACATCATCCGCCTGACGCCGCTGTTAGTCATCGTCACTTCCGTCATCGGGCCGATTTTGGAAGAGCTCATCTTCCGGAAAATCATTTTCGGCTCGTTGTATGAAAAATACAACTTTTGGCCTGCGGCGCTTGTAAGTTCGCTTCTGTTTGCCATTGTCCATATGGAGCCGGAGCATTTGCTTTTGTACACATCCATGGGGATGGTATTTGCTTTTTTATACGCGAAAACCGGGCGCATTTTCGTGCCGATTTTTGCGCATGTCGCCATGAATACGTTCGTCGTCGCCATGCAGACGCTGTTGGCCGACGAGCTTGAGAAAATGATGCGCCAGGCTGAACTGCCGCTGGCCGTTTGGAGGGTTTGGCTATGATGCGCCGCCCGCGGCTGTTTTCGCTCCCGTATTTCGTTTTAGGTTCACTGTTTACATATTTGGCCATCGAAAGCGCCCACGAAACGGTTTGGAACGTTTCCACCATCGCTTTAGCGGCGCTCGCCGCTTTTGATTTCGGCACCGCCCTTCGCCTTCTTTTCGCCCCGAAACGCTGATCCCCCTCCCTTCATCCGAACGGGAGGGGGATTTAACATGACCGGTTTGTTGAGCGCAATGAGTAGAAAGTGGAAGCCAAAAAGCAAGAGGCAGCCTCAAAAAGCCCGTTCTTTGCTCTTCCGGAACAGCCCCTTCGTTTTGGCCCATGGCCTTGCCGATTGCCTGCTTTCCTCTCTCAGCGGTCGCTCTTTTCGTCCCGCCTCACTCGCTTCCTTCCCGCTCAGCTGCCCGCTGCGCTTTCCGATAGCCGATGCGCGCCACCCAAATGCTTCCTTCATACAAAATGGTCAGCGGAATCATAACGATCACTTGCGACAGCACATCCGGCGGCGTAATGACCGCTGCCAAAATAAGCAACGCCAAGTACGCATACTTGCGAATGCGCACGAGAAGCTCTGGGGTAATGAGCCCTAAGCGGGTGAAAAACAACACGACGATCGGCAGCTGAAACACGATGCCAAACGGCAGCACGAGCTGAAGCAAAAACTGAAAATATTCATTAATGCCGATCATTTGCTGAATCCCGAGCCGGTCAGCAAGCTGATTCATAAACCGAACGACAAACGGAAACAAGACGAAATAGGCGAAGCTGACACCAGCCAAAAAAAGAACGATCGACGCCGGGATATAGCTTAACGTCACTTTCCGCTCTTTTTCATACAGGCCGGGGCTGACAAATGCCCAAATTTGATACAACAGCACCGGTGCCGACAGCACGGCCGCGATGACGAAAGCAAACTGAAAATACACTTTAATCGGATCGGTAAGGCGAAAGGCGTTCATGGTCAACTGCTTCGCCTCGGCCGTGTGCTGCAAATACAAAATGACGTCATCGACAAAAAAGAAACTGGCGACAAGCGCCGCAACAAAAAAGACGAGCACGACGATGAGCCGCTTCCGCAGTTCGCCCAAATGCTCATACACCGACATTTCCTTGTCATTCATCGTTTCCCCATCCTGCCTTGTCATCGATCGGTTTTCGTTTCTTCATCATCAGCGAGCCCTTTTGTGGCGTCTTTAAACTCGCGAAGCGACTGGCCGAACGACCGCCCCAACTCCGGCAGCTTTTTCGTGCCAAACAGCAGCAAAACAACAAGAACGAGCAACAAATATTTCACGTATGATTCTCTCCTTTTTCCGATGAAGTCGGATAGTTTTTCAAAAAATAGACGAGCGACTGCAGCTCAATGGCCAAGTCGATATGATGGACGCGAATATGATTGGGCACGTTCAACCGGGCAGGAGTAAAGTTTAAAATGCCTTTAATTCCTTGCGCGACAAGGCGGTCGGTCAGCGCTTGAGCCGCGGCGGCCGGCACGGTTAAAATGGCGACTGGGATGTTTTCGTGAAGCCGCTCCTCCAGTTCATCGAGATGATAGACCGGCACCCCTCCGACTGTCGTCCCGACTTTCCGCTCATCGACATCAAAGGCCATCACGATTTTTGTATTGTTGTTTTTGGAAAAATTATAGTTTAAAAAGGCCGTGCCTAAATTGCCGACGCCAAACAAGGCGACTTCGGTCACCTCATCCTCTTCAAGCGTTCGGCGGAAAAACGACAACAAATAATTGACATTATACCCGTATCCTTTTTTGCCAAGCGCCCCAAAATAGGAAAAATCGCGGCGGATTGTCGCCGGATCAACTTTCACCGCTTCGCTCAGCTCAGCGGAGGAGACACGCTGTTTGCCAGAAGCGTGCAAGTTTTTCAAAAACCGGTAGTAAAGCGGCAGCCGCTTGGCGGTTGCCTGCGGAATTTTCGGTTGTTCATTGCCCATAGTCTCATCCCCTAGCTAATCGGTTTTCCGTCGGTAATGGCCGGACTTCCCACCCATTTTTTCGACCAAATACGTCGGACCGATGACCATTCCTTTATCCAGCGCCTTGCACATATCATACACCGTCAACGCGCAAACCGTAGCAGCCGTCAGCGCTTCCATTTCCACCCCTGTGCTCCCTTTCGTCTTCACCGTTGCGGTGATAACGAGTTTATACGCCTCCGCTTCCTTTTCCCAAGCAAACGCAATATCAACCCCTTTTAACATCAGCGGATGGCACATCGGAATGAGATCGGCCGTTTTTTTCGCCGCCATCACCCCCGCTATTTGGGCGACGGCGAGCACGTCCCCTTTCTCGATGGCGTTGTTCGTCATTTTTTCATAAATCTCTTGATTGACGGTGACGCTCGTTCGCGCTACGGCCACTCGCACCGTATCTTCTTTATTCGTAATATCGACCATTTTCGCGCGTCCTTGTTCATTGAAATGAGTGAATGACGACAAGACAATCTCCTCCATTTATACACTATACACCATTTTCTATCATCTGTCTTTGACCGTTTTCGCGACTTACGTTAAACTATTCGCGAGGTGACACGACATGATCCTATTGCAAGTGCGCGGACTCACAAAATATTTCGGCGCTGACCTTATTTTATCGAATATAAAACTAGAAATACAGTCCCGCGATCGAATCGCTCTCGTCGGCCGCAACGGAGCGGGAAAGTCGACATTGCTGAAAATCATCGCCGGCGAATGGTCTTTCGACAGCGGCGAAATCATCAAACCAAACCATATCCAAATCGGCTACTTGGCGCAAAACAGCGGGCTCGACTCGCCGCGTTCCATTTGGGATGAGATGCTCGAAGTGTTTGCGCCGCTCCGTTCAATGGAAAAACAGCTTGCTGAACTCAGCAGACAACTCGGCGACCCGGATGTGCTCGCCGATCCGGCCCGCTATGAAAAAACACTCAAAACGTATGACGAACTGCAAGAACAATATAAAGACCAAGGCGGCTACCAATACGAAGCCGACATCCGATCCGTTTTGCACGGGCTGCAGTTTTCTTCCTATGATTATAAAACAACGCCGGTCTCGTCGTTAAGCGGCGGACAGCGGACGCGTCTCGCCCTTGGGAAATTGCTGTTGTCCAAGCCGGATTTATTGATTTTGGACGAGCCGACGAACCATTTGGATCTTGAGACGCTCGCCTGGCTGGAGCAGTACTTGCAAGCCTATCCCGGTGCCGTCCTGGTTGTTTCCCACGATCGCTACTTTTTGGACAAAATCGTCACCGACGTATACGAACTGTCGAATGCCACGCTCAAACACTATGCTGGCAACTACAGCCGCTATTTGGAGCTGCGGGCGGAGCAGTACAAACAAGAGCTGAAGCGGTACGAGAAACAACAGGAGGAAATTGCCCGACTCAAAGACTTCATCCAGCGCAACATCGCCCGCGCCTCGACGGCCAAGCGGGCGCAAAGCCGAAGAAAGCAGCTCGAAAAAATGGAGCGTCTCGAGCGGCCTGTCGGCGATGAAAAATCAGCCTCCTTTTCGTTCTCGATCGAGTGGCCGAGCGGCCATGAAGTGCTGATTGCCGAAAACGTAGCCGTTGGCTATCACGGCGGCGCACCTGTCATCCGCCAAGTGAGCTTCCGCATCACGCGCGGTGAAAGCGTCGCCTTAGTCGGGCCGAACGGCATCGGCAAGTCAACATTGCTGAAGGCCATCGCCCAAAAGCTCCCGATCCAAGCGGGAGAGCTCCGCTACGGCGCCAACGTGAAAATCGGCTATTATGACCAAGATCAAGCCGAGTTGACATCGAACAAGCGAGTGCTTGACGAACTGTGGGACGCTTATCCCGACAAGACGGAAAAAGAAATCCGCACGGTGCTTGGAAATTTTTTATTTTCCGGCGATGACGTCTTAAAACCCGTCTCTGCCTTAAGCGGCGGAGAAAAGGCGCGCCTTTCGCTCGCCAAATTGATGCTGCAAAAGGCGAACGTCCTCCTTTTGGACGAACCAACCAACCATTTGGACCTTGACAGCAAAGAAGTGCTCGAACAGGCGCTCATCGACTACCCGGGAACGATTTTGTTCGTTTCCCACGACCGCTATTTCATCAACCGAATCGCAACGAAGGTGTTTGAGCTTTCCAGCGACGGCCTAACCGAATACTTAGGCGACTATGATTACTACATCGCCAAAAAAGAAGAAATGCGCGAACTGGAACGCCTAAACGCCCGTCCAGTGGAACGAGCCAGCGGCAGCGATTCGGTCAAATCGGCGTACGAGCAAGAAAAAGAAGAAAAAAAACGGCAACGCCAGCGCCAGCGCCGCTTGGATGAAATCGAAGCTGAGATCGCAGAGCTTGAAGCACAAATCGCTGAGGTCGAACAGCAGCTTTGCGACCCATCCGTTTACGGCGACTATGAAACGGTGCAGCGGTTGGCGCAAGAAAACGAGGAACGGAAGCAACGGATCGAAACGTTATTAGCCGAATGGGAACAGCTTTATGCTTCACTATAACTCACAGCCCGCCTGAAATTTTGGCGGGCTGTGAGCATGTTAGTCACATTATCCACAAAACAATCCACAATTTCCACCGTATAATATAAGTTATTCACTAACTTTTCCACATTATCCACAAACATGGGTTCCTTTTGCAGGAAAATCGCTGTGTATTGTTTTTCTTGTGTTGATAGTATTTTCTTAGATTTTCCACATTGTCCACAGGATTGTTGATAAAAATATGCACAGTTTTTTTGCTCAAGGGTCGAACGTAGAAAGCCGATGAAAAACAATCGTTTCCCTTAAATCGATCGTTCTCGAGTGAAAAGAGCAACATTCATAAGGTTTCTCAATTTGAAAAATGCCATGGTCGCACCGCATTTCCTGTTAAATCACCGGTCTTCTAGAAAAAAGACGAAGGTGTCCCAAAAGGATCGGGACACCTTTTTTATCCGTAGTATATACGCGTAAAACAGCGGCTGAAAAACAATATGTTGTGCTTTAATCGAAAGAAAAACCACCCTTTTGAGACAGCCTCATTCCTCAGCGTCTTTCTTGTTTCAACGCCACCCGCCTAGACAAGCGGCAAGCTTGGATTGGCATTGAGTGCCAAGTCCGCCCGCTTTCCTTGTTGGTACAACACCGTCCCCGCCGCCGCAATCATCGCCGCATTGTCGGTGCATAGCGACAATGGCGGGATGATGAGCTCAACATTCGGAAGCTCCTTTTTCATCTTGTCCTGCAGTGCAGCCCGCAATCCATGGTTGGCCGCCACTCCGCCGGCGAGCAACACTTGCCGCACGCGGTATTCCTTTGCCGCCTGCACGGTTTTCGTCACCAGCACATCGACGACGCTTTCTTGAAAGCTCGCAGCCATCTGTCTCACATCGATCTCCTCGCCGCGCTGCTTCGCGTTATGGAGCGCATTGAGCACAGCTGACTTCAAGCCGCTGAAGCTGAAGTCGTACGACCCTTCCTCAAGCCACGCCCGCGGCAAGTCAATCACCGGTTCCCCTTCATGCGCGAGCCGATCGATATGCGGCCCTCCAGGATACGGGAGGCCTAAAGCCCGCGCCACCTTGTCATACGCCTCGCCGGCGGCGTCATCGCGCGTTTCGCCGATGACCGCAAATGTCTCGTGTCCTTCCATATAGACAAGCTCCGTATGGCCGCCGGAGACGACGAGGGCCAACAGCGGAAACTTCATCTCGGCCACAAGTTGATTGGCATAAATATGGCCGGCGATATGATGCACTCCAATCAGCGGCAGCCCATGGGCAAACGCCAGCGCCTTTGCCGCATTCACTCCAACAAGAAGCGCCCCGACAAGCCCCGGTCCGGCCGTCACCGCCACCGCATCAAGATCCGCAAACGACACGCCGCTCTGCCGCATCGCTTCCTCAATGACGAGCGTAATTTGCTCTACATGATGGCGAGAAGCAATCTCCGGCACGACGCCGCCAAACCGCCGATGGCTTTCCATTTGCGACGCCACCACATTTGACAAAATCTTTTTTCCGTTTTTCACGACCGCTGCCGCTGTTTCATCGCAGCTTGTTTCAATACCTAATACATATACGTCTTCATTCATCTCAGCTTCACCCACATGACTAACGCATCTTCAAAGTTATCCGGATAATACCGTTTGCGAATGCCTCCGTTGCGGAACCCAAGCTTTCGGTATAGCGACTGGGCGACGTGATTGGACACGCGCACCTCAAGCGTCATCGTCACCGCCCCGTGCTGCCTGGCCATATCCATCAGGCGCCGCATGAGCGCTTCACCAAGCTTTTGCCCGCGAAACTGCGGCAGTACGGCCACATTCGTCACATGCGCCTCATCGATGACAAGCCACATCCCGCCATACCCGATGATCCGACCGTTGTGCACCATGACAATATATTTGGCATAGCGGTTGTACATGAGCTCGTTGTAAAACGACTCGCGGCTCCAAGGCGCAGTAAACGATGCCTGCTCGACTTGCACGACCTCATCAATGTCATGAATGATCATTGGACGAAATTGAACATCGATCCCCATCGTTCCGTTCCCCTTTTTGTTTCGCGAGCCATTTCGCCTCAGCTTCGGCAAGGCGGAGATAGTTGGGCACAAACGCATGAGCGTTTTCTCGCTCTTTTTCTTTCCCGAGCATCACCAACTCGCTTGGACGCGGCAGCGCCAAAGACGGCGGGGTCACGTGAACCCGTTTGCCTAAATGGCTCCGAAACAGCTCGCTATACAGCGGTGCATCCGCACCAATCAACAATACATCTTCTCCCCGCTCGCCAAGCCGGCGCGCCCACTCATCCGCGGCCACAATTCGGTCCTCTTCAAGACAGCGGAGCGCGCCGCCTTCATAACGATAAAGCCCGGTGTAAATGTGCCCGCGCCGCGCGTCAAACAGCGGAACGATCACTCCAGGAAAATAGCGGCCGTTGGCAGCGAGCACTTCAAGGCTCGACACCCCGGCGATCGGAATGCCGAGCGACCAAGCGAGCGTTTTCGCAATCGTCACACCAATCCGCACCCCGGTATACGACCCCGGCCCTTTAGCCACAACGATTAAATCGAGCTCTTTTGGGCCAATCCCACATTGCCGAAGCAGCGACTCAATCGCTGGCATCGCCCGAGACGAATGATCTTTTTTAACGTTGGTGATGAATTCCCCTTTCACGACATCTCCATCCACCAAAGCAATGCCAAGCGGCATATTCGATGTATCAATTCCTAATACTTTCATGACGCAAAAATCTCCTTGCACAACTGTTCATAACGCTCTCCCGACGGCTCAAAACAAAGCAACCGCTCATCGCCGCCTCGATGAAACAAGAATACGGTCAGCCGCTCCTTAGGTAGCTGGCCGGCGATCAAATGCGCCCATTCGACAACCGTGACGCCATCGCCGGCAAAATATTCGTCAAACCCAAGATCTTCCCATTCATCTTCAAGCCGGTATACATCCATATGATAAAGCGGCAACCGCCCCTCATATTGCTTTACAATGGTAAACGTTGGGCTGTTGACTGTTTGCGTAATCCCCAGTCCTTCAGCAAGACCTTTTGTAAACGTCGTCTTTCCCGCCCCGAGATCGCCTTCTAACGCAATGACCATTCCCGGCTCAAGATATTCTGCCAACCGACGGGCCACCGTTTTCGTTTCTTCAGGGGAATGTACCACAAGTTCCACTTGCTTCATTTCGTTCCACCTTATCCTATTTTATCATCCTCCACTCTTGCTTTTGAAATTGTACCATATCCGAACATCATGCCGCTACTTCCAGAACGAAAAACAGGCATGGAAAGAGCAAAACAAAAAGGACGATCCCGCATAGCCATTTGGCTCGCTGTCAGATCGTCCTCTACGCAAATCGCCCCAAAAAAGAAAAAAAGGGAATGAGGCGTGTTGTGACTCCCTGGTGAGTGAAA
>NZ_BCQG01000053.1 GCF_001544315.1 Geobacillus jurassicus NBRC 107829 | reverse complement strand
CTTTAAAAAATAAAAAAATACAATCATTTTTAGTCCACGCTCGCAAGATGACGTCGCAAACAGCAGCAACTCGGCGGCCAAGAAACGAAAAGCGCCGCGCGGCCGCCATAAAGAAACAAGACGCCCCGAATATGGAACAGGGCGCCTCTTTGATGCCTGCTTTTGATTAGAATTTCCCTTGATACCGCTCGACTTCCCAAGCATGAACCGCCGTGCGGTAGCTGTTCCATTCGTCTTTTTTCATCGCCACGTATTCGTTGAATACGTGCTCACCAAGCGTCGCGCGGCCGATTTCCCCGCTTTCCAACGCAGCGATGGCCTCACCCAAGTTTTCCGGCAAGTTGTCAATGCCAAGTTCGGCGCGACGTTCGTCCGACATATGGAAGATGTCCTCGTCAATCGGAGCAGGAGCGGTTAAGCCTTTTTCAACGCCGTCCAAACCAGCCGCCGCGATGATGGCATACGCTAAGTACGGGTTAGCCGACGGGTCCGGGCAACGGAGCTCGACGCGCGTCGCGACACCGCGTTTGGCCGGAATGCGGATGAGCGCCGAACGGTTCGAAGCGGACCAGGCGATGTAGCAAGGCGCCTCATACCCTGGCACAAGCCGTTTGTATGAGTTGACAAGCGGGTTGGTGACCGCAGCAAAGTGTTTCACGTTTTTCAGCAAGCCCGCGATGAATTGATACGCTGTTTCTGACAACTGGTTCGCATCGTTCGGATCAAAGAACGCATTTTCCCCATCTTTGAAAAGGGAAATGTTGACATGCATCCCGGAACCGTTGATGCCAAACACCGGTTTTGGCATAAACGTCGCATGGAGGCCGAACTTGCTGGCGATCGTTTTGACGACCCATTTGTATGTTGTCGCATTATCGGCCGCGCCAAGCGCATCAGCGTATTTGAAGTTGATCTCATGTTGTCCTTCCGCCACCTCATGGTGCGACGCCTCGATCGTAAAGCCCATCGCCTTTAATGCGCGGTAAATTTCGAGGCGGACGCGCTCGCCTAAATCTTTCGGAGATGGTTCGAAATAGCCGCCGTTATCGTGGAGCTCAAGCGTCGGATTGCCATTTTCATCGGCTTTGAACAGGAAAAACTCCAGCTCCGGACCGACCGAGATCGTGTATCCCTTTTCCGCCGCTCGCTCAATCGTTTTTTTCAGCACGTTGCGCGGGTCGCCCTCAAACAGCGTGCCGTCCGGGTTCGTCACCGAGCAGAGGAAGCGCGCTTCCGCATAGCCTTCCTCGACCGTCCACGGCAGCACCGCAAACGTATTTAAATCAGGAAGAAGATACAAATCGGAACGGTTGATCGGCGAGAATCCTTTAATGGACGAGCCGTCAAACATGATTTTCCCATCAACGACGTCATCGAGCTGTTCGGCCGTCACTGTCACGTGCTTTAAAATCCCTTCAATGTCGACAAACTGCAAGTGAAGAAGCTCAACATTTTTTTCCTTGATCTTCTCTTTGATTTGTTCCAACAATGCCGTTTGTGCAGAGGAAACGAACGCTTTTGACATGTTACATTACCTCACATTCGTACGTTTATTTTTCTAACATGCTTTTATTATAGAAAAAGAGAACCCGTTTGGCAACCCTTTTTTATCAATTTTTCTGTATTTTTATAACGAATTTTTTGTAAACGGTTTCAAAAGGACGAATATTTATGCAAAGAAAAAGCCCGCCAAGGAGGCGTTCGTCTCCTCGGCCGGCTTTGCCATCCGCTATTGATGTTACGTTTTCTCCTTGCGCCGGCGCCATGAACCGGACGGAATGACCGGCAGGCCGGCGGCTTTTTCCGGCAAGTACACGTAGACGTACCCTTCGATCGGTTGGCGGACGTCGCGAACCCATACCCGTTCATATTCGTTATCGTCCTGACCTTCGGTATAGTCTTCGAGCTCATCCATCGCTTTGAGCCCTTCCTCCGTCACCGTCAGCCATTCCCCTTCCACTTCTCCTTCTTCACCGAGCACAAGCGCAGGGTACGGGCCAACGCTGTACAAACGACCGTTCACCTTCCCTGGGCATACGGCGCAAACATAGGGAGCTACGACATCATGGTTGTCCTCGCCAGTCAGCAACGTGCCATACACAAACACTCGATATCGTCTTTCCGCCATCTCGCTTTTCTCCTTTTGTTTACATAACATTTATTATGAAAACTCGAAGAAAAAACAAAAACAATGGAAGCCCTGCCTCTCATCCATCCTTGCCGCTCCGTGGCGGCGCCAGTGTGAATTTGTCAAGCGGACAGCGGACAACGAAAAAGCCGCGCCAGCTCCATGAGCGGCAACGGCACGGCTTGCGATGATCCCGCGGCAAACGAATGACGCTTTCTTCATCATATCCGTTCGACAACGAGAAGTCAAGCAACAGTTTACGCGGATGGCTTCCATTTAATGCTGCAGCCGATGCTCGGCTTTTGCTTTTCCGGCACCGGACGGCCCTCCAACAAAGCATCCAGCGCGGCGCGGATCGATTCCCCGGTCACCGGAATGCCGTTGTTCGGCCGCGAATCATCAAGCTGGCCGCGGTAAACGCATTTCAGCTCACGGTCGAAAATATAAAAATCCGGGGTGCAGGCGGCGTCGTACGCCTTCGCCACTTCTTGCGTTTCGTCATACAAGTATGGGAACGGGTAGCCAAGCTCTTTAGCCACTTTTTTCATGTTTTCGGGCGAATCTTCCGGATATTGTTCAGCATCGTTGGAGTTGATGGCGACAAACGACACCCCTTTGGGCATATAATCGTTTGCTAGGCGAACAAGCTCGTGCTGTACATGCTTTACAAACGGGCAATGATTGCAAATGAACATAATGACAGTCGCTGCGTCCGATTTCACATCCTCAAGACGAACGACGTTGCCATCGATGACATTCGTGAGGGCAAACGGGGGCGCTTGTTTGCCAAGCGGAAACATATTCGATTCGACAGCTGGCATACCTAACACCCTTTCTTCCATTTTTTCTCTTTCTATTATACCAAAAGAGAGCGGAACGCCACAAATAAACCGCCCAAACCGACCGAGCGGCAGCGGCATATGATGCCACATAGACGAACGGAAAGGAGGCTTTTCCCATTGATTTACATGAACAAACAGATGACCCCGCGCGTGTACGGTGCAACTCCGCCTCCCTCCTCGCATTCGGTGTTTTATTACCGACGCGCCAAAACGGAACAAATGATTGAAGAGCAAACCCAGCTGCTTGAACAATTGACCGAGGCGTTCCTTCGCCTCAAGCTGGCGGTGGAGGAAGGACGAAAGCAGCAAGCCGATGATCGTGAGAAAATCGCCGATGCCTTGACTCGGCTTGAGCGTTCGCTTGCCGCCGGGCAAACGGAACAAGCCGAGCATAGCGGGCGTCTCGTCAAGGCGCTGGACGGCCTCAAGGGGATGGTGGCGGCAAGCCAAACCGAGCAAACGGAACTGTATCGCGAACTAACTGAAACCGTTTCGCGCTTCATTGATGCCTCTAATGCCGGGCAAAACCTGCAGGCGGAGCAAAGCAAGCAATGGGCGGCAGCGTTCGACCGGCTTGAGCAATTGCTCGCTGCCGGACAACGAGAACAAGCGGAGCTCGCCGAAACGCTGGCCCGCCTTGAACGATCGATCAACGCTCACGAGCAGATGGAGCACGAACAGCGGCGCGCATGGGAGGAGCAGTTTACAAAAGAAGAAACAGCGCGCCAAGCGGTCATCGAAGCGTTGATGGTGCAAAGTGAAGCGATGCACCGGCTTGAGCGGCAATCGACTGAGCGGGAACAAACAACCGAAAGAATGGCCGCCCGCCTGGAAGGACAAGACAAACTGTACCAAAAATTAGTGGAACAGCTCGAGTTGCAGCACGTCTTTCACCAGACCGTCATCGAGCGGCTTGAAGCGCAAGAGGCGGCGCAATACAAAGTGACCCGCCAGCTCGACAGCTTAAAAGAAGCGCTGTATGAACGATGCTCCTTTATCGTTGACAGCGTCAAACAACTGTTTTCCTCGTTCTTTTCCGGGAGGGGGCGCAGCCAAAAAATCGACCGCCAAGCCGCTGAACCAAAAAACCCGATCCGCTTGTAGAATGTCATCCTCTTTCGGCGTCTGCCGCCATCCGCCGGCTGAAACGGCGGACTGTTTTTTTGGCTGGCTGCCGTCGGATGGCAAAAGCAAATCAATGGACAACAAGAAACGAAACATCCCATAATAAGAACTAACCATTTTTATCATCTCGCGCCGAGAAGACCCCCACTTCTACGCGTTAGCGTAGGTGGGAGAGCGTTCAACCGCAAGGAAAAGAAAGCCTTGATACATCAACATTTCGAGAGGGAGGAGAAATGATCATGCCGCTAAAGCTCAGCGTTCTTGATCAATCGCCCATCGCCGAAGGCATGACCGCGGAAGAAGCGCTTGAAAACACGGTCCGGCTCGCCCAGTTTGTCGAAGAGCTCGGCTACAAGCGTTTTTGGGTGTCCGAACATCACGACGCGAACAGCCTCGCCGGCTCGTCTCCAGAAGTGCTGCTTGGACACATCGGGGCGAAAACGTCGCGCATTCGCATCGGCTCAGGCGGAGTGATGCTGCCGCACTACAGCGCCTATAAAGTGGCAGAAAATTTTCGCGTGTTGGCGGGTCTAGCCCCCGGCCGCGTCGATCTCGGCATCGGCCGCGCGCCTGGCGGCATGCCGCGGGCGACGATGGCGCTCCAAGACGGCCGGCCGCGTTCAGCGGACCGCTATCGGGAGCAAATCGATGACTTGCTTGGGTATTTGCACGATGCGCTTCCGCCCGTCCACCCGCTTTATGGCGTCAAGGCGACGCCGATTGTGCAATCGCCTCCAGACGTTTGGCTGCTCGGATCCAGTTCGGAAACAGCGAAGCTGGCGGCGGAAAAAGGGCTGCCGTACGCCTTCGCGCAATTTATTAACGGCGAAGGCGGCCAAGAGTACATGCAACTGTATCGCGACCGGTTTACCCCATCGCCGCATTTGGACGAGCCGCGTACACTCGTGGCTGTATTTGCGATTTGCGCCGAAACGGATGAAAAAGCGGAATGGATCGCGGGAAGCCTTGACTTGACGCTCCTCATGATCGAACAAGGGATGGCCGTCAACGGCACGCCGAGTCCGGAAAAAGCAGCCGCCTACCCATACAGCCCGTATGAACGCAAACGGATCGCAGACAATCGGAAGCGGATGATCGTCGGCAGTCCGGCGCGCGTCAAAGACGAGCTGTATCGGCTGAGCGAAAAGTATGAAACAGAGGAAATCATGCTCGTGACGATTACATACGACTTCGAGGATAAACTCGCGAGTTTCCGGCTCATCGCCGACGCTGTATGGGGGTGAATGCGATGCAGATTCTCTCCATTAATGTCGGGAAGCCGAAAACGCTCCACATCGGCGGCCAGCGGATCACAACCGGCATTGACAAAACGCCGGTCGCTCATCCCGTTGCAGTCGGCAAACAAAACTTGGCTGGAGATGGACAAGCCGACCTCGTCCATCACGGAGGAGAAGATAAAGCGATTTGCGCCTATCCGTCCGAGCATTTCGTCTATTGGGAAGAGCGATACGGCCGCCCGTTTACGGCGGGGGCGTTTGGAGAAAACTGGACGCTTCTCGGTTTGACGGAAGACGATGTGTGTCTTGGCGACATTTATGCTGCCGGCACGGCGCTCGTACAAGTGTCACAGCCGCGCCAGCCGTGCTCCAAATTGGCGTTCAAACATCAGCTGCCCGATTTGCCGAAAGCCGTCTGCCAGACAGGAAAAAGCGGGTTTTACTTTCGCGTTCTCAAAGAGGGCGTCGTCGCTCCAGGCGCGCCGCTCGTTCTCGTCGAGCGGGGCGCGGGGGCGCTATCCATCGCGTATATCAATCACATTTACTATCATGAGCGGGACAATGCCGCTGCCATGAAGCAAATCGCCAGCCATCCAGCCTTATCCGCAAGCTGGCGCGAAGCGTTTCAAAAGCGCCTCTCCGAGCGAACGCGTCCTTAAGCCTATGCTGGCAAGACACGCCCGACACAAGCCGGCGTTTCACATAGCGATAGAAAGGCGCCCTGATCGTCGACCCTCGCGACACATGGCTTTGTTCAACGATCGGGGCGCTCGTTTTCGGTTCAGCGGGAGAGCGGCGTCGCCGGGCAGGCGCATTCCTCATCGGGCCGCATGCACACTGCGTTTCCAATAGCGGCAATACAACTGGAAATAAAATCCTTTTGCAGCCAACAGCTCTTCATGCGTCCCTTGCTCGATCACTTTGCCGTCGTTGAGCACAAGGATGCGGTCGGCATGTTGAATCGTGTTCAACCGATGGGCGATGACCAAGCACGTCCGGCCGTTCATGAGCCGCGCGAGCGCGTCTTGAATGCGCACTTCGGTCACCGTATCGATGTTGCTCGTCGCTTCGTCCAAAATCAAAATGGCCGGGTCGGCGATCATCGCCTGAGCGATGGCCAACAGCTGCCGCTGCCCTTGGCTGATTCCGCCGCCTCCTGGGGCCAAAACGGTGTCATAGCCGTCCGGCAGCTTCATAATAAAGGAGTGGGCGTTCGCCTGGCGCGCCGCCTCCTCGACTTCTTCATCGGTCGCCTCAAGCCGGCCGTAACGAATGTTGTCGCGGATCGTTCCGGCGAACAAAAACGTATCTTGAAGCACAAATGCCATATGCCGGCGCAAACTCGCCCGCTTGATCGTCCGGCTGTCGCGCCCGTCGATCAAAATCACTCCTCGATCTGGATCGTAAAAGCGGGTCAACAGCTGCAATACGGTCGTTTTGCCGGCTCCAGTTGGGCCGACAAGCGCAACCGTCTCTCCTGGGGCGATGGAAAAGGTGACGCCGTCGAGCGCCGGGCGCTGTTTGTCGTAAGAAAAGACGACTTGACGAAACTCAATGCGTCCATCAAGCCGGTCCAAGGCCGCCGCTTCCCGCTCGTCTTCCTCTTCTTTCGGCAAATCCAAAATTTCCAACACCCGTTCAGCGCCAGCCAACGCCGACAGCAACGTGTTCCATTGGTTGGCCAAATCGTTGAGCGGTCGGGTAAACTGGCGGGCGTATTCGACAAACACGACGATCGTCCCGACCGATATCGCTCCTTTGGCCGCCAGCCATCCGCCGACGCCAGCGATGAGGGCGAAGCTTACGTTGTTTAAAAAGTTCATCAGCTTCGGGATGAAGCCGGAATACGTTTGCGCCCAAAACCCGGCTTGTTTCAGCTCGGCGTTTTTGCGCGCCAATTCAGACTCCATCCGCTCTTCTTGGGAAAACAGCTTCACGACTTTCTGTCCGGAAATGACCTCTTCGATAAAGCCGTTCATCTCACCGAGCGCCCGTTGCTGCTCACGGAAACGCACCCGCGTCCGGTTTGTGATCCAGCGCATGCCCACATACATCAGCGGCACGACAACAAGCGTTACGATCGTCAACACAACGCTCTGTGAAAGCATGACCACGATAGCGCCCATCAAAGTCAACGTGCTCGAGACGACCTGAACAACAGTACTGTTAAATGTCTGGCTCATATTGTCGATGTCGTTTGTAATCCGGCTCATCAGCTCCCCTTGCTGGCGGCGGTCAAAAAACGAAATCGGCAGCTCATGAAAATGGCGAAACAACCGCTCTCTGATCGCATGCACCGTCCGCTGGCCGACATCGATCATCCAATAGTTTTGCAAAAACGTCGCCGCGCCAAGGGCCATATAAATGGCAAGAAGCAAAACGAGCGTCGCTAAAAAACCGTCCGTCCTCCGCTCGACGATGTACACATCGACCGTCCAGCCGATGACGTACGGACCGGCGAGCGCCAGCGCTGAGCTGACGACAACCATGGCCATAGCCGCAAACAGCTTTCGCTTTTGCGGAGCGATAAATGCCCAGAGCCGCCGCAAGGTGCCGACGCTGTTTTTTGCCCGCTGCGGACTTGCTCCCAAACGCGCTACGTGAGGACTATGCCGTAGTGACATCAATCGATCCCTTCTTTCCTTCCTGCGTGGCGACGATGCGTCGATACAGTTCGCTTGCCGCCAGCAGTTGTTCATGGCTTCCTTGCGCGATCAGGCGGCCGTCTTCCAAAAGCAAAATCGTATCCGCCGCCATCGCTGTGCTCACCTTTTGCGTCACTATCACCGTCGTGCACGCATACCGCCGCAACGCTGCGAGCAGCTTTGCTTCCGTCTCTGCATCGAGCGCGCTTGTGCTGTCATCCAAAAGCAAAATGCGCGGTTGCCCAACCAAGGCGCGGGCGATCGACAGCCGCTGCTTTTGCCCGCCTGATAAATTGACGCCCTTTTGACCGATCAGTGCGTCGTATCCATCCGGAAACCGAGTGATTGTTTCATGAATTTGCGCATCACGAGCCGCCTGCACAATCTCTTCCATCGTCGCTGTCATCTTGCCGAAGCGAAGGTTGTCGGCGACCGTTCCGGAAAATAGCAGCACTTCCTGCGGAACAAAACGAACATACATTCGCAGTTGTTCGACAGAAAACTCGCGCACGTCGATGCCGTCGATCAACACTCGCCCGGCGCCTGGTTCATACAGCCGGGGGATGAGCTGAAGAAGCGTCGATTTGCCGGAACCAGTCGCCCCTAAAATAGCCGCCGTTTCTTGCGCGTGGATGACAAACGATACGTCAGAAAGCGCGTAAAGTTCGCTGTCTGGATAGCGGAACGAAACGTGCTCAAAGCGAATTTCCCCGCGCCGGACGATCGGTTCATCGGCTCTGTGCTCCCCGCTTCGCTCTTCCGGCACCTCAAGCAGTTCAGCGAGGCGGGCGGCCGAGGCGCGCGCCCGCGAGAACGCCATGGTAATAAACGTAAACATCGACAACGCCGCCGTCGCCCGCGTCGCGTAGTTGACGACGGCGACGACTTGCCCGGCGCTCGCCGTCCCGGACTCAACATCCAGGCGGCCGAAAAACAGCAGAGCGAGAATGGCCGTGTTCATCAAAACCAACAACACCGGGGTGATCGTCTCGATGAGGCGCAGCACGCCCATCGTCCGCTCCATGAGCGCATTGTTCGCCGCCGCAAATCGCTCCTCTTCATATTCTTTTCTCATCCATGCTTTGATGAGGCGCATGCCGGCCAAATTTTCACGCATCACGCCATTCACGCGATCGAGCGCCCGTTGGACGGCGGAAAAGGACGCCGCTGCCCTTTGCACAACCCACAATAAAAAAGCGGCGGAAAGCGGAACCGCGACCGCTAAAACCAACGCCAGACGAGCATGGACGACAAACGCCATCGCGACGCCAAAGACGACCAGAAGCGGTGCACGCAAGGCGATGCGCAAACTCATAAACAACATGTTTTGCACTTGGGTCACATCGTTCGTCATCCGGGTGATGAGCGAGGCCGGCGCCAACTGCTCGATGCGCGCAAGCGAAAACGATTGGATTTTGGCAAACAGCGCCGTCCGCAGCGCAAATCCGTACTCCTGACCGACGTAGGCAGCAGCAAATGAGTTGGCGATGCCCGAGGCAAACGCCAACAGCGACGCCCCGAGCATCACGGCTCCCCACGTGAAAATGGCCGCAACATCCTGTTTCATGACACCATCGTCGATGATTTTCCCCATCAACAGCGGCTGCCAAAGCTCGATGATGAGCTCGGTCAACATAAACAACCAAGCCAACGCCATCCACTTCCAGTATGGCCGCAAATAGATAAGCACCCGCCCCATGTCTGCGCCACTCTCCTCTCCATTCCGATCGCGGGGCCCAGCCGCCGTTCATCGTTGTGTATAATTTTATTCTAAACCCGAAATATTTATTTGACAATGAGAATGCATTTGCAGAAGCAGGGATGCTCCCGGCCAAGAGGAACAAAACCCCCGAACGAATGTCTCATCGCTCGGGGGCCATCGGCGGCAATAGGGGAACAACTGGTCTGTTCAGTCGTTTCGATCGAGATGCCTGACTGGCGGGTGACTGAACAACACCGCTTCCAGACCCATGCATGGGTCTGTGAAGCAGGGGGTTATTCAGTCTTCCATCACACCTTGCCTTCAGCAGTCGGAAAAATAGACGACACGCTTTTGGGCCAGCGAAATGTGAAACCTTCCAGTTGATTCGGCATGAGAGCCATGTCTATGACGAACGCTGACGCCATGCCGAATAAAGCGCCTCCTGGCTAATATGGTCGAAAGAGCTTGGCGGTGCAAGGGACAACAGCTGTTGTTCATCGCCAACGATCGGCAACAGCCGGTCGAGCTTGGCCATCAGCAAAATCTTTTCTATAGCGGCGTTATCCCGGACGACGATGGCCATGACGCGGCTTTCGCTGACGATTTGCTTAAAAAAGCGGACAAGGAGCGCTAATCCAGTACTGTCCAAAAATCGAAGGCCGCTCACGTCGACAACGACAAGGCGGCGCTTGACAGCAGCCACCGCCGTCGCCAGCTTTTGTTCCGCCGCGAGCTGCGTATCATAGGCGAGCCGTCCAGTTAGCTTGATGCATTCGTATGCGCGTTCTACAACCATTTCCAATTCAAACGACAACCGATGCTGTTTCATTGTATCCCCCTATCGTTGACCAGCCATGCCTTGCCCTCGGCCACCACCCGCATTCGTTCCGATCACATGGGTGCATCATTGCACCAAAGCCAGTTATGTTGCATTCCGACTCATTTTCATGACAAGCATCCGACGGCCGCCCTTTTGCTCAACCCACATAACGTCATCCATAATTTCTCGGATGAATAGCAACCCTCGTCCCGATTCGGCGAGCAATACATCAGAGAGCGTCATTTGATCAAGCTGCTCGATCACTTCCGCCGGAACGCCGCCGCCCTCGTCTTCAACCGCCACGGCCACATCAGCGCTTGTGACGAAAAAGGAGAGCGAAATCGTCCCCGCCTCCATCCCCGCCCGTTGAACAGCTTTAACGGCATTGACGACCGCTTCATGCACCGCCAACACAAACAATTCCGCATCACGGACAGCAAACAACGAAGCAGCCTGCTCCGCAAGGAGATGGCAAACCAAAACCGCTTCCTCGTCCGCCCGGCAGCGCACGATCCATTCACACACCACCAAGCGTCCCGCCTATCCATGAACCGTGATGGACAATAAGCAAATGTCGTCCGAAGGGCTGACAAGCGGCGGACCTTGGCTGATTAAACGTTCGAGGAAGCGTTTATCCGGCAAATGGCGGCACATTTGCGTACATAAGCGAATTTTTTCAATGCTTTGCAAAATCGACGGATCGATCTCCTCTAAAATGCCGTCTGTATACAAAAGGAGGCGGGCCCGCTTGTCGTAATGAATCACCTCTTTTTCAAACGGCAAGGAAAACGGGCTGCCGATCGCCAAACCGCCTTTGTCCAACTCACGGACGCTTCCGTCGTCCAAAACGAGCAGCCCAGCCGGATGGCCGGCGTTGGTATATTCAATTTTCCGCTCTTTCGTGTCAATCACTAAATAAATCATGGAAAATAGGTGGCGGATGTTGTTGGCCTCATCAGGAAACAACGTTTGCACATGCTTCTCCAGCTCGCTCGCCACCGAGACCGGGTCAATGACGCGCACGATCAACCCGCGCAAAAGCGAGCGGAGCAACATGCTCACCAAGGCCGACGAAATGCCGTGGCCCATCACGTCGATGACGATCACCCCGTAGCGGTACAGGTCGATTTGATAGCAAGCGTAAATATCGCCTGACAAATCATCGGATGGAATATAGACGGCATCCATCGTCACCGCCTCGTTTTGAATGAGCGGCGTCAGCAAATTTTGCTGAATTTTTTTGGCCAGCTCGACTTGGCGCCGCCGCTCAGCCTCTTTTTGCTTTTGCTTCGTCTCGTCTTCGACAAGGACGATATATCCGTCCGCCTGAAGCACGGGAATGACCGTATAGGCGACATTGGCGGACGTGCCGTCCCGGCGCTGCACCATCCCTTCGCCGCATCGCTGCTCTTTGGGAGGAAACGGAAGCCATGTTTGGCTGCCGCAACGAAAGAGCGACCATATCGGGCGGCCGACCGCCTCTTCTTTTCGGCGCCCAAACAGCCGCTCTGCACTAAGCCCCCAATCTTGCACGGTTCCGTCCGCCGCCACCGGAACAACAGCGAACGGGGCGGAATCGTAAATGACCTCAAGCAACTCAGACGGCGTCGGTCGATCAGCCGGAGGCATAGCGGTTTGTTCAACAAAATGCCAAACGAGCCATTCTCCCTCGCTGCCTGACAACCGATAGACGTTCATCCAGCTCATGTATGCTTTCCCACTTTTCGCCACATGGCGCGCTTCTCCTTGCCAACATCCGTCCTTTTTTACCGCCTCGGCGATGCCATCTAACAACGCGGCCGACCATTCGGCTGAAAACAGAACGCCGACCGGCCGCCCGACTAATTCGTTTTTGGCAAATCCGAGCCATCTTGGCGTCGGTTCGCTGACCGCAACAATCGAAAGTTGACGGTCGGTAATCACCATGCCGCTGCCCAACTGTTCCGCGTCTAGCTGATCGATCGCCTGTACATTCGCCTTCACCATCGTTCAACCCTTTTTCGTTATAATCAAAATCAATAGCCTTCAGCTGACACCGGCTTCCCGAAACAAAAACGCGCATCGGCGCCGGGTTGTTTCCACCCCGCCTTCGGGTTGCATGTTCAGCACCACTTTTCGCCCCATTGTTCCTCGTAGGAACAGGTTATTGTTGTATTCGTGTTTTTTTGCGGTTTTTCCTGCTTGCTGCCGCATAAATCTTCTAGTCCGTTTTTCTTATTTTGCCGATGACCCAAACCGCCGGCGAATCGCCGCAATCACAAGCAAGAGCACCGGAATGATGATTTGCAGCGGGATGTGCAAGTAAAAGGTGACGATCTTCAACCCCTCGTAAATGTGCTCTGCGTAGTTGCTGGCGATGGCGACAGACAAAAGCAGCACAAGCAATCCAAGCGGGTAAACGATCCGCTGGTGTCTTGATATGCCAAACAGGTGGGCCGCTCCGACGAGCCCGGCATAAAAAAAGATCGAGATTTTAAAAAAGCCGCCGATAATGAGCGCGATCATGAAAAAAACATCAAGCCGCTCGAAAAAATGGGCGACTTGCACGCGGCGGATCGTATCAAGCAGCGGAAACGCCGAGCGAGACGCAGCATCCGGGCCGAGAACAGCCATATTGATCGCGGCAATGACCGCCAAGTTCACCCCGGTGAACACCATGCCAGCGATGGCGGCCCGGTTCACTTTCGCGGGGTTGTTCGTATACGGAAACAACATCGTAAACACGATCATCTCACCAAACGGCACATACAACGTTTCCGTGAACACCGTTTTCCACACTCGGTTCCACCCTTCCTCCAGCACCGGCTGCAGCTGAGACAGATCGACGATCCCGGAAACCAATACGAGCACAAACCCCGACAGCGCCAACACATAAAGCAGGGTCAAAAACAGTTCGCCGGTGCGCGCCAGCACTTCCAATCCTTTATAGGCGCCGTACATGACAACCAGCGCCATAATGGCGTTTAAGACAAACAACGGCGTTTCCGGGTAGGCAAACGTCAACAACAACTCGCCGAAGTCGCGCAACACGCGAGCGGCAATGTAAAGAAAATACGTCACATATACGATTCCTAACAATTTGCCAAGAGGCGCCCCAACAATGCGCTGCATATAGACGATCAATGGCTGATCAGGATAATAGCGAAACAAACGCCCATAAACAGAGAATACAAGCAGCCCGAGCGCCAGTCCAAGCAAAATGGCGATCCACACGTCCTGTTTGGCGCTCGTGCCGAGCGGAATGACGATGGCGCTGCCGTGTTCGAACAATACGATTAAAACGAACATTTGGCGTGCATTGATTTTTATGCGTTCCAACTGAATTTCACCGCCTTTATCTGTTTGCGCGCTTCCCATCTCCCCTATCACAACGATTTATCCTCTCGGCGTATACGGTTTATTGCGCAATCCTGTGCGGCGAATATACATATCAGCGGTTACGGTGACGTCAAGCTCAGGAAAATAACGATCATGCCACTTACTTTCAATTTTTTTCCACAGGCGTGGGTCAGTGCGATGAACGGCCTCGCCAAATCCGAAAACATCCGTTTTGTCGCGTTGGGCTGTTTCGATCGCTTCTTCCACTTCTTGCTTTAAATTTTTCTTGATTTCTTTCTCTAGCTGGAACAGCATGCTGGCATCACTTAAATCAATGGGTACGCGAGTTTCAATCACGTCCCCTTCGGCCTGAATATGAACGGAAATCACCGGCCGACCGTCTTTTACCTTCGCCTTGACATCCGTTTTTGCTCGCACAACCTGGTAATTGATTGCTTCTTTCTTTCCTTTCCATGAAACGGTCAGATTAGTTTGTCGAATACAATCAAGCAACCAAAGCACACCCCTTGATGACGGTCCATCCACCCAATCAACGAGACGGTCGTTTTTAAATAATGCGAGTCCTTCCAATTTAATGCGGGCATCCGGCACGGACGACTGAACGTTTTCTTGCCGTTTTCCGCGCTTCAGATCTCCTTCGACTGTCACCCCAGTGATCACCAAATTGCGGCCTGCAGTCGCCAAGCAATGAATCGCTCCCCAAATATCAACATGAACCGTTTCTCCCCAATTTTTGCTGGAAAATTCAATAGTTTTAATAATTTGGTTGGCGGAAATTTTATCGATCGGCGTCAACACCGTCAACACGTCTTTCGCCAAATAGGTGCGGGCGATGACCAAGTGCGCTGTCGGCCGGAGCTGGTTGCCTCGTTCCATGGCATCAAGCACCCCACTCAGCCCTTCACGTGCCACTTCTTCACCGACAACAATCAAATTCGTATGGGCGTAATAAGGGAGACGTGACAGTTTTTCCGATGCTTTTCGACTCGCTTCAACCAACGTATCCCCTGTTGATGTATAAATAGACACCGGCACGCCCGCCGCTCCGCCGCCGCGCTGCGTCGCGCCGGCGACGTTGCCTGGGTTGACCACTTGAAATGTAACTAAGTATTTTCCATCTTCCGTTTTATCCAAGCCAATAGCAACGATAAACGCCAAATCAGTCAGTTCTTTTTGGCTCCAGCAGCCGGACAACAGCCCTGCGCAGATGGCAAGGGAAACAATGACAGTGATGGCTCGCCTCATGATCCGCCCCCCTTTTCTTGACGCGATGGCGCCGGCGGCTCTGGTTTTTGATCGCCCGACTGGCGGACGATGTTTTTCTGATTGATGAGACGCGGCCGCTCGCGGAACATCCATGTAGGCAGACGAAACAGCGTATCGCCCATGTTAGTCGGAATGAACGGGGCAAGCGGCGACATGTACGGCACGCCGAACGAACGCAAGCTGCACAAATGAATCGTCATCACCAAAATCCCCATCATAATGCCATAAAAACCGAACATGGCGGCCAAAAACATCAACCCAAAGCGGATGAGCCGCGCGGAGATGGCAATGGCAAACGACGGCGTCGCAAAGCTGGCGATGGCAGTAATCGACACGACAATGACCATCGCCGACGACACAAATCCTGCTTCCACCGCCGCCTGGCCGATGACCAAAGCGCCCACGATCGACACGGCTTGACCGACGGCGCGCGGCAGGCGGACGCCGGCTTCGCGCAAAATTTCAAACGTCACTTCCATGACGAGCGCTTCGACGAATCCCGGAAACGGCACCGCCTCGCGCTGAGCGGCGATGGCGATGACGAGCTGGGTCGGGATCATTTCTTGATGGAACGTTGTCGCTGCAATATAAATGGCTGGAGCGACAAGAGAAATAAAAAAAAATCAGGACGCGCAAAAAGCGCAACGCAGTCGAAATATCAAAACGGGCGTAATAGTCTTCGACCGCCTGAAAAAATTGAATGAACAACGCAGGCGCAACGAGAACGAACGGAGTTCCTTCGACAAAAACAGCCACCCGCCCTTCCAATAAATTAGCAGCAACAATATCCGGCCGTTCCGTATGATATGTCGTCGGAAAGGTGGTAAACGTTTGATCTTCAATCAACTGTTCAATATAGCCCGATTCAAGCACGCCGTCGATGTCAATGCGGCGCAGGCGCGCCCTCACTTCCTTGACAATCTCGTCATTGGCGATGCCTTTGATGTACATAATGGCGACATCAGTTTGCGTCACCGTGCCGATTTGCATCGTCTCCAGCCAAAGATTCGGATTTCTAATGCGACGGCGGATCATCGCTGTGTTCGTGCGCAACGACTCCGTAAATCCCTCGCGCGGCCCGCGGACGGCGATTTGCGTTTGCGGCTCTTCGATCGAACGATATTCCCCGCCTTTCGTACTCGCGCTGATGGCAAACGGCACCCCGTCGATGAGCATGACCGTCGCTCCGGAAAACAGCTCAAAAAAGAGCTTCCTCCAGTCAGAAATATGTTTCACACCGCCGACCGCGGCGAGCTTTTTCTCGATCCATTGAAACCGCTCTTTTTCCTCAAGCGCCAGCGGAAACGACGCTTGAAGCAGCGGCGTCAGCACAAACTCGTACACGTTTTTCTCATCAACAAGCCCGTCGACAAAAATGATAGCCGCCTTGATTTGCCATTCCTGGCCCAACGCAAAACGGCGAATGACAACATCGTTGCTCTCTCCGGTCTTTTGGCGAATGATGTCAATATTGACGGCCAGTTCAGCAGAAAGCGGCTCTTGCGGGACATCCGACGCCTCGCCGCTATGGTCCGGTCCTTCTTGCTTGACGTCCATTCGCTTTTTCTGCCGGCTCATCCCCCATTGAAACAGCATGCCCCTCTCCTCCTCGCTCCGCATCATTTTATCATCCATTATAGACAAGCGGCCAAAAACGTATACGACAGCGTATCGTTTCCTTCTTGCTAGCAAACACTAACCTCAAAAAGCGGCAGGTGTCTGGCGTTGAAAATCATTTTTGTCTCTCTCACCTTTCTCTTGCTTCTGATCACTACCGCCGTCGGAATGGACAGGCTGATGGGACTGACGTTATACCAATCGCTCCATAACGTCATCAATCCGTTTCGCGTCATGGAGACGCCTGAGCTGTTCATCTTATTTCTGTTCCTTCTTTTGTGGGTGCTCGATTTGTTGACCGTATGGCTTTGGCGGCGGAAAAAAACGGCTTCTTGACAAAAAATGAAACGGGCAGGAATCTTCCCCTGCCCGTTTGCCTGTCATTTTTCGATTTTCTCCCACATGTGCCGCTCTTCTAGCCATTGACGCACATGGAGGTTGTATTCATCGAGTGGGAGGCTGAATGAATCGCCGTCGCTTTGCAGCAATTCAATATTCCCCTGCCATGCGCGCCCCCCGCCGATGATGTCCTCCACCGGCTCATTCCATAAATCTTGTTTGAGCGCCTGGACAAACGACTCGATCTCCTTCGGCTCGGCAAGCACAACCTCTGCCCGCCCAGTTTCCACATTTCGGATCGTCACCTGACGGATCGGTGAATAGCCCCCTGGGCGAAGCAGCAAATAATATTGCTGCTTATATTCTTTTGAACCCATGATGCGCTGAAAATACGGCATGTACGGTTCAATCGGCACTACGTAGCGGCGGAGGAGGCGCGTGCCGTCTTTCAGCACATAGCCGATCACAACTGTCCGGATGTTGGCAAACCGAGGCGGCGACGGCTGATCGTGCACAAGCTGCTCATGGAACGCCCTTACAGCTTTGATGTTGTCTTGGCTGCGCAAAAACTGATCAACTTCTTGAAATGAGCGGCCTATCATTTCAGGATGTTCAAAATTCATGGTCGATTGGCCGAAATATACTTGTTTGATGTCCGCCAGCGCCGGCACGCGCTGTTCGTAACCGAGGGGATCCAAATGAACAAGCAGGCAGATGACCCCCATCGCTCCCGCAAACGCGATATATCCTTTCCAACGGTGAAAGACGCGCCACGTTTTCGCAATCACCATCTGGGCAATGGCATACCCGATCAAGGAAAAGCTGATATAGCCGAATACCGTCCAGCTCCACTTGCTTTCCACGTTTCCGAAATAGAAACCGCCAACAAGCCAAGAACAAAATGCCACTCCATACACAAACAGCGGGCGAAGCACTGAAAAGGCGAGCGCCTGCCCGGCCGCTTCCGTCGGCCGCCGCTCGTACAGCCAAATGGACAAACCGAAAAATAGAAGCGACAACAGCAACAACATCCCGATTTCTCCCGCACTCATCGCTTGATCCGTCAGCATCGCATAACGAATCGGCATCACCCACTGTTCCAGTTCGCTTGATAAATAGTACATATCCGGAAATCCGTATAATAATAGCGACAAGTTGCTAAACATAAGGACCATGATGCCGGCCGGAAAAACGAGAAAAATGTTTGTCAACACAATGTGAAGCACCGATTGGCCGACAAGCACCCCAATAACGATGCTAAAAGCAAAAATAACCGTTTCCATCACCAGCGTCTCACCGAACCAACGCCCTACATCCGCCGCCCCAATCGGCCACGGGAGATCGAGCCCATACAGGCATCCAATGGCGGCCAACGCTGTCACTGCAAGCGGCACAATCAAAAGCATCCAGCCAAATAGCACTTGCCCCACAAGCAGTTCGGTGCGGCGGATTGGCAAGCTATGGATGAAATCAGCCGACCGTTTCTCGTGCATGTAGCGAAGCACACCGGCCGCCGCCAAGATCGGGACAAGCCAAGCAATCAGCGTCTCAAACCCATTGGATATATAGTATACGTTCTTCCATTGCGGCACATTTCCGACTTTTGGATCATATTGCGAGTACGAAAGCCCAATCGGCAATACGATCGCCGCCAGCCATAACAGCAGATGAATGATGGCAATCCAGCCGATTTGGCGAACATTTTGCGTCCACATGGCGCGGTTAGCCGACAACCGTTTCGCGGACATCGACAACATCCCCCATTTCATACACAAAAATTTCTTCCAACGACAACGGCAAGACGTCAAGAATGAGCGGAGCAAACGAACTCACCGTCTCTTCGATGGATCGTTTCTCGCCGCGGACGACAAGAAGAACGATGCTGCCGCGCTCCTCGCGATGCACGATGTCAAGGCGTTCGGCCAACTCGCTCGGAAATCCGCCGCGAAACGCGACTTGAATTTTATGCATCCCGGCGCGCAGCTCGTTTAAATCGCGCTCCATCCGTACGGTCCCTTGCGCCATCAATCCGACGATGTCGCATAAATCTTCGAGCTCGCGCAAATTGTGCGACGAAATGACGACCGTCATCTCCCGTTCGGCCACTTCTTCTATGAGCAGCTGCTTCACATGACGGCGGACGAATGCATCGAGCCCATCAAGCGGCTCATCCATAATGAGCACATCAGGCTGGACGGAAAAGGCGAGCCAAAACGCCGCTTGGCGCTGCATGCCTTTGGAAAACTGCTGAATTTTTTGATCAACATCAAGCGAAAAAGCGGACCGCAATTCTGTAAACCGCCCGCGGCTGAACGACGGGTACAGTTGCTCGTAAAAATCCGCCATTTGCCGAATCGTCGCGTGCGGAAAAAAGTAGACAAAGTCCGGCAAAAACAAAAGGCGTTGCTTCACCCGGACATTTTCCCACACATCCTCCCCGTCCACTGTAATCGTTCCGCGATCTTGGCGGAGAATGCCGGCCATCATCTTTAGCAGCGTCGTTTTCCCGGCGCCGTTCGGGCCGAGCAGCCCGTAAATCGCTCCTTTTGGCACCATCATGTTCGCGCCCTTGACGGCGGCAAATCGATCAAACGTTTTTGTCACGTCCACGAGTTGAATCATCGTTTTCCCCCTCTTTCTCCCCTTCTATGATCCATCGCCATAACTGCTCGTCTGTCACCCCTAAAAACCGTGCTTCCTTGACAAGGCGGACAAACTGCTCACGGACCGCAGCGATCGCCTCGATGTTTGGTTCTTTCGAGCGCGGCGCAACGAAACTGCCTTTCCCTGGAATCGAATAAATCCAGCCATCGCGCTCAAGTTCGCGATACGCTTTTTGAATCGTGTTCGGGTTGACCATCAATTGTTTTGCCATCATCCGGACCGACGGCAGCTGATCGTGCGGCTGCCATAGTTCGCGAACGATCATTTCTTTCATTTTGTCAATCAGCTGCTCGTAAATCGGTTGGCGGCTTCGCCAATCGAACTCAAACATCTCCCCTCCTCCTCTCATTGTCACAACCGTACTACATCTAATAGTACACACAAAACAGAAGAAAGGCAATAGTTTTTTCCAAAATGCTGTCTCGTTGTTATTGTGTCCAATAGTCTAATACAGTTGCACGACCACCTTTATAACGAATAAACGTCCATCGCTTGGAAATACTGTTAATGGAGATCAAATTCACAGCAGAAAGGGACTGGCGATGAACGGGCAGCCGCTGAATGTTCTACAGTTGTTATGCATGGTCATGCTGTCAACCGGGTTGATGAATCACGTCCTTGTGATCCCGATCTTGCTCGAAGCATCGCACCGGGATGCATGGATTGCTGCGGTTGGCGCTTTGCTCGCTCTTCCGCTTTGGCTGCCGTTTCTGTATTTTGCCATTAAACAAACAAGCAGGCAACGCCTGTTTGATTGGCTTCAAACCCAATACTCGCGCGCCGCTGCCTATCTATTCGCCTTCAGCAGCAGCATCTTTTTGTTAGTTCATAGCTTCGTGACATTAAACGATACGGTCACGTTTACGACAACATCGTATTTGACAGCGACGCCGAGATGGGCGCTTATCATCGTCATCGCCGCTCTTTGTTTTTATAACGCGTATCGCGGCATTCACTCGATCGCCAATACCGCACTTGTTATTTTGACTTTCGTCACACTGTTTGGTTTTTTCGTCATGTTCTCAACGATGCCGCATAAAGACTACTCATTATTAAAACCAATGTTCGAACACGGATGGAAGCCTATTTTTCAGGGAATCATGTACGCAGGGGCAGGTTACGCAGAGGTCATTATACTTTTATTCCTTTCTCACCATCTGCCGAAAACATTTTCCATGAAGGCGCTCATCATGATTGCCATCTTGACCGGCAGCTTAAGCATCGGGCCGACGATCGGCGCAATTACGGAGTTTGGCCCCGAACAGGCGACGCGCCTTCGCTATCCGGCTTTTGAACAATGGCGGATGGTCAATCTAGGCACGTATATCGAACATGTCGATTTTTTATCCGTCTACCAGTGGCTGTCCGGTGCTTTTATTCGCATTTCCTTATTTACAGCTCTGCTTGTCGAGCTGTTCCCAGTGCAACACGAACAAACACGCCGCTGGATGCTCATTTCCATTTATACGATAATCATATTGGCGTCGCTCGTTCAGATCAGCGATGAACAATTTTTTCATTTCGTAAAATATTGGGTGTTGCCATCATCGCTCATCTTTTCTCTCGCTCTTTCTGTTTTGATTAGCGTGCTCGGGATGATTACTTATTTCAAAAAGAAGAGGGGGATGTGATAATGCCGTTGCCGATGCGAGCTGCCGAAAACAACGGATTGGCCGATGATTGCACCGTTTTAGAAACGGTGATCATTTCCGAAGAAGCATTGCGCACGATGTATGGAAAATGCCATGACGTCACAATCAAAGAAGCGGTGGTCCCATCGATCACGCCTGATAGGGTCGCCGTCCGTCTTTTATTCATCTACTGTGAAGGACTGTGCGATACACCGATGTTGCAAAAAGCCGTTTATCCGATGCTTCGCGACATGGGGGAACGATGCTCATTCCTATCAATTGACGAAATCGAGATGCATAAGCCGGCAACACTTGAATATATCGGGAAAGAAGTACGAATCGATGACTTGAATTTTCGCCTGTTCAGCGGCGAATTGCTGATTTATTTCCAAGAGGCAGACGCCTTGTATACAATGGCGCTGGCCAATCTACCGAAACGTGATCCAGACGAACCAAACACAGAAGTATCGATCCGCGGACCAAAGGATGGATTCGTTGAGGAAATCGGCAAAAATGTAGCACTCATTCGCAAGCGGATCCGTTCGCACCGCCTTGTTTACGAACCATTCATTATTGGAACGCGCAGCCAAACGCAAATTGGATTGCTCTATATCGATGATATGGTCAACTTAGACATGATTGACGAAGTGCGGAGGCGCCTATTGAATTTATGTGTAGACTCGGTCACAAGCGCAAATCAAATTGAACATTGGATTTCCGACCATCGTTTCACTCTTTTCCCTTTGTTTGGATATACGGGCCGGCCGGACTTTGCAGCTAGTTCGCTGCTCAATGGACGCTTTCTCTTGTTGATCGATGGAGCGCCGACCGCTTTAATCGGGCCGGGCAATTTGACCTTTTTATTGAACACATCTGAAGACAACCATACATTTTTCCTATTTGTTATTTTTCAGCGCCTTATTCGGCTGTTCAGCATATCGGTATCTATTTTTCTCCCCGGAGCATGGACAGCATTGACGTCGTTCCATCCAGACCAGCTGCCGTTCACCTTGCTGGCAACGCTTGTCCTATCCCGGCATGGAGTGCCGCTTCCTGTACCATTAGAAATGTTTATTATGCTCATTTTATTTGAAGTGTTTAAAGAAGCGGGTATGCGTTTACCCATTGCTGTCGGACAGACGCTGTCGGTCGTCGGCGGTTTGATTATTGGCCAAGCAGCGATCAACGCTGGACTGACCGCGTCGGCGACACTAGTCATAAGCGCCATCTCCGTTATTTCTTCCTTTACATTGGTCAATCAAAATTTATTGAACATGGTCTCCATACTTCGATTGTTTATTTTAATGTTTTCATCTCTTCTCGGGTTGTTCGGATTTATATTATCGCTCTTTTTCATTTTAACGTATGTTGTGAATTTGCGGACGTTCGGCGTTCCTTATGTAGCTCCATTAGCTCCTGCGTCGAACGATATCGGAAAGACGCTGGTCACAAGTGCATGGAGATTATTTCGCACACGCGCCCGCATTTTGCATCCAAACGATGCGACACCAAGAAAGGAAGATGATAAATGATCAAGCGGCTTTTTGCCCTACTTTTCGCCGTCGTATTGCTTAGCGGCTGCTGGGGGGTGCGCAATATTGACCATCTTCTTTACATTCATTCAATTGGCATTGATTACAAAGATGGGAAAATGGTGCTGTACGTTCAACTCATTAACTTCAGCGGGCTCGCCAAAGTGGAAGCTGGCGGAACAAGAGAACAAGCGACCGTTTCAGTCGGCAAGGCGACGGGTGAAACGTTCGATCTCGCCGCCCATAACTTATATCGATCGATTCAACAAATGGTTTCTTGGGGGCATGTCAAAAGCCTTGTCTTTACGAAACGGGCGCTGCGGCCTGACGTCATTCGCAATGTCATCGATTTATTGAACCGTTATAACGAGATTCGCCATACGATTTGGGTATACGCAACAGACACATCGCTAGAAAAGTTGTTCCAGTCAACTCCATTGTTGCTTGCCTCTTCCTATTATTCATTTTTATCCAACCCAGAAGAGCTGTTCCGGCAAAGCTCATTTATTCGGCCCATTCGGCTGAACCGTTTTATCGCCCATATCGATGAGCCGGCCATGACCACTCGCCTTCCTTATTTGTCATTGGCAAAAAAAGAGTGGACGGAAGATAAAAAGAATAAACCGATGTTAGTTCTTAAAGGAGCCTGTTTTTTGCACAATTACAAGTTGCAAGGCTGCGCCCGCATATCCGAAGTCAAAGGGATTCGCTGGGTGGAACAAGACATCCGCCGCACTCCCCTCGCGCTTAAGAAAAAGGGAAAAACGGCGGCGACTCTCATTATTCGGGAACCGCATGCCGAATGGGCTATGAAGCGGGAAGGAGGAGCTGATCGTATCCAGTTGCGCGTTCGTGCTGTGGGAACCATCATCGAACAAAACGAACCGCTATCGTGGCCGCAACTTGTCCGTTTGTCTAAAGAAGCAATCGAGCAGGAAATCCGCGGCACGTATCAGTGGGGAGCGGCGCGCGGCATTGACACATTGAACATTTCGGATGTGTTGTATCGAAACAACCTTTCTGAATGGCGGCGGTTATCGGTAAACGGAACCGTTCCGCTCGATGACGGTATTCTCCCCTCCATCTCCGTCGACCTTGCGATCAGCGCTGGAGGCAAGGAAAAAATCAATTACCGCGCCGGCGATG
>NZ_BCQG01000052.1 GCF_001544315.1 Geobacillus jurassicus NBRC 107829 | reverse complement strand
AGCGGCTGATTGAAGAAGTGAAGGAGTCGATCGAACAGCGGCGGGCGGTAATTTTGGAGAAGGCGTTTAAAGGGCAATTAGGGACAAATGATCCGAGCGAGAAAAGTATATTGGAAACATCCGATGATCTAAGTGAAAAAGACGTCATTCCGAAAGAACAATGGCCTTATGAGGTGCCGGGGAATTGGGTGTGGGTGAAATTTGGAGTTGTTGCCAAGTTATTTAATGGATATGCATTTAAAAGCACTGATTATTCTGATGAGGGTATACCAATAATTCGAATATCCGATTTAAATGGTATGGAAACAACTCCCGAAACCGCTGTTAGGGTTCCTAGGGAGCTCTACAATGAAAAGTTTTTGGTGCGCAAAGGCGACTTATTAATCGCAATGTCTGGGGCTACTACTGGGAAAATAGGTATATATAATTCGGACGAAATCGCTATGCAAAACCAACGCGTTGGAAATATCAAAACGATTAATGATAACATTTTATATGCAGCGTATAGAAATTATTTTGTGATTAGTTCCTCGACAGAAATTTCGAAATTGGCGTATGGTGGAGCACAGCCAAATATAAGTGGTGCTCTCATTGAAAGTCTGCCTTTCCCACTCCCCCCGCTAAACGAACAAAAACGCATCGCCGAGAAACTCGACAACTTATTAGAAAAATTAGAGAACGAAAAACAACTCGTTTTGGCAGTGGAGGAAAAGCTCGATTTATTAAAACAATCCGTTCTCCAGAAAGCCTTCCGCGGCGAGTTGGGGACGAATGACCCGAACGATGGACACGCGATGGAGTTGGTCAAAGAAGCGTTGCTCTCGTCAAGCGGACAGCGGTGACGCTGTTCGCTTGATCCAATCATGATTTTGCATTGTGGGGGATGGCGATGAAAATTTATGACGAGCCGTTGGCGATATCAGCGGATCAATGGCTGTCCATGCTAAACGATCGAAGTGTTTTCCATGAAGAGGATGTGGAATTGATTCGAACCTTATATTATTTCCCAGATTGCCGCGCATCGGGAAAAGAGTTAGCGCGCGTTTTAAACAAAGCGAGTCATTCCCCTTTCAACGCTCAAATAGGAAGGTTAGGAAAACGCATTGTTCGAAAACACCCGGTCTGTCCAAATTGCCATGCGATGTTGCATCGGGGGAATTTATCTATTGAAGAGCTGCAGAGGATTGTGGAAGCACGCAGAACGATTTCAGTTGCTCATGAACCAAACTGACGGTCAAATAAGCGCAGTGCTTTACAGATTTGGGGCTGAAGCCTTCTTTAAACATTGCCCCTAAATCACCATGGGGTGGGTTGAAATGCCTCCCAACCTTTCTGTCTCAAAGGATGAGAGGCATTTTGTCTGCCCGGCCACTGTCGAACCCGGTTGAATCAGAATGATCAAAAATGGCTTATTTTAGAAAGAAAAAGGGTGAATGTAAAACATATACATTTTTTGTTTTACCCGTTTGAATCAAGCGAGTTTTTTGGTGCAATCGTAAACTTTTGCACCATTTCTTGCAACGTTTCTGATACATTCGCCAATGAAGCGGCTGCTGACGCAATCTCTTCCATGGAAGCGAGTTGCTCTTCGGCGGAATGGGCCATTGTTTTGGACGTCTCCATCGTCTTTTCGGCTGTAGCGGCTAGTTCAGCAACGGCTGAATCCAGTTCTTGTATGCCTGCTGAAAGCTGCTGTACGGATGCTGATACGTCTTCCAATTGGGCTGAGATTGTTTTCGAGTTTGCTAAAATTGTGTTGAATTTCTCTGCTGTTTCTTGTGAAGCATCGATGCCGTCTTGAACATTTTGCATCACATCTTCCATGCTCGTTGATGTGTTCTCTACATCTTGATGGATACTGGACAACAAATGGGTAATTTGTTTTGTCGCTGCTTGCGTTTGTTCGGCCAATTTTCTCACTTCATCGGCCACGACGGCAAATCCCGCCCCATGTTCTCCTGCTCTCGCCGCTTCTATGGCGGCGTTTAAGGAAAGGAGATTCGTCTGCTCCGCGATTTGATGAATCGTGTGGACGACCGCTTCGATTTCTTTTGACCGCTCCTGCAACGTGTGAATCAGTTGTTCTGACCGGAGCACGGCTTGATGAATGTCCTGCATCTGCTCGGCATTTTTTTCTACAGATGTTTTCCCGTCTTCGGCTAAGTTTGTCATATGGACGGACAAGTGGGCGATGGCTGTCGTGCGCTCCGCGATTTGCGAGACGCCCTGCGTCATTTGCTCCATGGCGGCGGCGATTTCATCGGTTTGGCTGCTTTGGCTGTCCGCTCTGCTGGCGACTTCTTGGATGCCGACAGAAACTTGTTCAGTTGACAAGGCTGTTTGCTCCGCGCTCGCTGTCAGTTCCTCTGCAGCCGCGGCGACTTGCTCTGATGCATCCGCGACTCGGGTCAGCATTTGAGAAAGATCGTCTTTCATTTTGTTATAGCTTTCGACAATTTGTCCAATTTCATCACGAGTTCTGTCGTTGATGGCAACAGTAAAGTCTCCATTCCCTGCTCGCTGGAGGGCGCTAGAGACGGCGGCCAATCGAGCATGGATGCGACGCGAGAACCATATTGCGGCTGCTGATGCAATCACGAATATGATGACTGCAGAAAGGACCAATGTTTTCAAAAGGGAAGACACGGCTGTGTCCACATATGTTTGGGGAATCCCAACATAAAACATCCCGATAATTTCTCCGCGATCGTTTTTGATAGGCATATATGCAGCTTGATACCATTGATGTAAAATATTCACTTCACGGAAGAAGGTGTTCCCTTTCTTTAACACTTGTTCCACGACTTCTGGCGGCGCGGTTGTGCCAACAGCCCGTCGATGGTTCACGATAATGTTGGTGGCAACCCGTGTTTCATTTTGAAAGATCGTTGCCGTTCCGCCCGTTAGTTTTCCGATTTCGTCAACGAGTTGATTGTTGCCATTGATTTTCTCGCTTCCTTTATAAAGCGCTCCGTCTTTTACAATCCAACTCCCTTCATATTTTTCGTCAAGATAGCGATAGGCCAAGGAAAGACTGGATTTGACTCTTTCAAGCGTTTCTTTTTGGATTCCCTCTTTGATTTGGATGATGGCAGCAGCCGTCAAAGCAGCGGTTAATAGAATAATGATGCAAAAAATCAAAATATTGATCTTTGTTCCTAGCTTCAAGGTTTTCAATGAGTGCTCCTCCTCTCCATCCTTTGTCAGACATATCCATTATTATAACTAAGAAGAAGAAGGGGCATAAATAGTGTATCGTTCCTAATTTGCTTTTGCTGTCTTTCAAGGGAGACTCCCGTGACAAAAAATGTTGTCACCATCGGAAGGATGAAAATCCCCTTCTGTCGAATAGTCTCCTTGTAGCTGAGGTCATAAGGTCGTGGTATCTATGGTACGGAAAAGTCCGAAAGATAGACGAACCCCAGCAGCCTGGTGCACCACGGAATGTCGCTCCCTTTTGGGAAGCACGCAGGATAGGATAGATATAAGAAATTGCTTTGAGGTGGATAATGTAATGACGACTAATTTGTATTTTGTTAGGCATGCTCACTCTACATATACTCCAGACGAATTAGGAAGACCATTATCCGAACAAGGCTATCGTGATGCAAATACTGTAACCGAATTTCTAAAAACAGAAAATATACATCATGTTTATTCAAGTCCATATAAGCGGGCAATTCAAACAGTTGAAGGAATTGCTAAATACATAAATAAAGAGATTGTTGTAGTGGATGAATTCAAAGAAAGAGTTTTATCGGAGAAGCCTGTGATTGACTTTACAAGTGCCATTACAAAGGTATGGCAAGACTTTGACTTTTCATGGGAGGGTGGAGAATCAAATCGAATGGCTCAAAAAAGAGGTGTCAATGCGACAATACAATTATTAGAATACAATGACGGGAAAAACATTGTTATCGGTACGCATGGTAATATTATGGTATTAATCATGAATTATTTTGATAAAAAGTATGGATTCAACTTTTGGAAGGAACTTGGAATGCCAGATATATATAAATTGTCGTTTAATGGAAAAAGGATGGTGGATGTACAAAGAATTTGGAAATGACCCGAAGAAGATTATCAATAAGATAAGCAAAACTCCAAACGAAATGAGGATGTTTTAGGGTGAAATGCAGGTGAAACCGATTCGGAATCACTCCAAATACTCTGCCAATTTGACTTTGGCCAGGAATCCCCCACTTCCACGCGATCCGTGTAAGTGGGGAAACCTATGGATAAAGCGGATTGGTTTTGGGTTGTACCTCAAGAAACTGTCCTGACTAGACCGATCTCGGTTGCAAAGTGCGAAAGGGGCGTCATTCACGCCGCCCTATGCAATCTGCGAATGACAAAACTTGCAAGCAAAATGAGAATGACGGAACCGATCAGGGCTGGGATGATGTCAAATCCGCCGATGGTCGGCCCCCAGTTGCCAAAGAGCGCCGTTCCAAGCCAGGCTCCGATAAACCCGGCGATAATGTTGCCAATGATCCCTCCAGGAATATCGCGTCCTGTCAGAAGACCTGCCAGCCAACCGATGACGCCCCCGACGATTAAGCTCCAAAGAAACGACATGGATGATTCCTCCCTCAAATCATGAAAAGGCTTCTTTCGTATTTATATTGTGCGTCAAAAGGAGCAGCAATTATGCACGCAAAAGCCCCATCATACTTTATCGGCGCGCGTTCTCTGTTTTTGGCGTTTTGTCCGGGGACAGAGTTTTGGTTGCGTATTGGAAACCAATTGTGTTCATGATGACGGATAAATCGTTAGCTTCTCTTCCGCCTTCGTGCGCGGCCGAGCAGGGGGGATTTGATCCGGGATCGAAGAAGCCGAGATGCAAAAATCAAAGCCGCGCTTGACTCGCAGTCAAACGCGGCTTTCGGATGAAGGAAAACTAGCGAATGAATTCAAGCTGCTTGGCAAGATGGTGGAGTTTTTTCTCATGCTGGATGGTTTTGGACGCGAGGAAATGGACGGTTTCTTGCGTTTCTGTCAGCTCCACGCGCAAGCCAGCGAATTTTTGCTCGAGTCGGTCGAACCGCTCGTTCACCTCGGCGCGAAATTGCTGCATTTCCGCTCTCAGTTGGTTGGCGGTGTCTTGCATCTCCGCTCTCAGCTGATTAGCGGTGTCTTGGATTTCCGCTCTCAGCTGATTAGCGGTATCTTGGATTTCCGCTCTCAGCTGGCTTCCCATTTCGTCAATTTGGGTGCGGATGTCGCGGGAAAATATTTTCAGCGCCTCGACCACTTCTTTCACAACCGTATCGCGCTCCATGCTTGTTCACCTCCTCTTTTTTGATTATACAACGTGGAGCAGGGAAAGAAAACTACGTTTTGAACAAGCTTTTTCTCCGTTTTCATTTGATTGATCGTTGGCTCGAGTTGCGGCGTCGTGGGTGAGGTTGGAAAGTTCATGTCAATGATCATAGCGGCGTTTTGAGGGAACGGGTGGATCTGCCTCTTCGTTAATCAAAATATTTGTTTCTCGTTTATCACTTTTAGGAATTTATAATAAGTAATTACTTATTATAAAAATAATAAACTGTTATTTTACTTATCAATGGAAGGGACATATGATAAAAACAGTTATGTGATACCAATAGGGGGGATTAGAGTGGAGAAGCGAAAGATGGCTGTTTGGCAATATTCGACTGCCCATGAACAGGGGAAACGTTTTTGGTTAGGGGGAGTGGCCTTTACTTTTTTGGCGGCCGCCATTGGAATGGCATTGGCCTCCATACCTGGACTGGATCATTTAGGTCCGCTCGCTTGTGCCATTTTGCTTGCTGTGATGTATCGGCAACTGTTTGGCTATCCAGAAGCGATTCGACCGGGCATCCAATTTGTCTCGAAATATTTGTTGCGATTGGCCATTATGTTATTTGGTCTAAAGCTGAATATGGATGTTTTGATTCATCAAGGATGGGGGCTTGTCATTCGTGATGCGGCGGTCATTGTGTTTGCCATTCTCATGACGATTTGGGTTGGAAACATGTTGAAAGCAAGTCCTTCTTTATCCTTATTGCTGGGCATTGGAACAGGGGTATGCGGGGCGGCCGCGATTGCCGCCGTTTCTCCCATTTTAAAATCGAACGACGACGAAACGGCCATCTCAGTTGGAATGATTGCACTTGTCGGCACGGTGTTCTCGATCGCGTATACACTGATTCGTCCTGTTTTGCCCATTTCGTCTTTACATTACGGTATTTGGAGCGGGATGAGTTTGCATGAAATTGCCCACGTCGCGTTAGCGGGCGCTCCAGCTGGGCAGGATGCATTGGCTATGGCGTTGCTGGCAAAGTTAGGAAGAGTACTTTGGCTTGTGCCGCTCAGTTTTGTCCTCATTTATTGGAGAAGAAAAAAAGACGATGGCCAGGAGGGGGGAGAAACGAAAGTAGAATTTCCTTGGTTTTTGCTTGGATTTATAATGATGAGTTTGCTTGGCAGTTATGTGCTTGGAAACGCCATTCCTGTTTCTCAAAACGTCTTAAGCTATATCTCTTCCTTCACCTCATTTCTTTTGACGGCGGCAATGGTCGGCCTTGGATTGAATGTTGATTTGCGAAAATTGCGGACAAACGGATTGCGTCCTCTTCTTGCCATGTGTATTGTGTCTCTTTTATTGTCTTTTTTATCTTTTTTTATCGCTTAACGTTCAAGGAAAAAGACGGCCCGCAAACGCTGCCGGTCGTCTTTTTATTAGGGAGATGGGGGTTGTGGTGAATGGCTGATTGAAGGTTGGTGAGTACGTACTATGGTTAAAAACACCTCCATGGCTTTTGTATAAAACGGAGTTTTCGGTGTAACGAGAGAAAAGTGGCGAAAAAATGGTTCATCATTGATCGGGATGATTTTTAACGTGCCAAATGAAAGTTCTTTTTTTATTGTCCAGAGAGAGAGAAATGTCAGCCCCAAACCAGCTTCTACCGCTTCTTTAATGAGCTGTGTACTGCCGAATTCCATGATTGAAGACGGAAAGAAGTTGTGTTTGAGAAAAAATTCGTCCGTTGCTTTTCTTGTTCCAGATCCTGTTTCGCGAACGATCCATGTTGCGTTGCGGAGGTCGTCCATCCGTACGTTCTCTTTTTGGGCATACGGATGATGAACAGAAGCAACGACAACCATTTGATCTTTGGCAAATGGTTCGATATATACATTTTTTGGTTCGATATCCATTTCGATGATCCCTACATCCAGTTGATGGCTGCTTACCATTTCGACAATTTCATTCGAGTTCCCGATGGTGATCGTTGGTTTGATTAGTGGATAGTGTTGATGCAATTTTGCGATAATCTGTGGAAGAACATACTCGCCATAAGTGTAGCTGGCCCCAATAGACAGCTCCCCGCCGGCTCGATTCATTAAATCATCAAGCAGTTGATTCATGCGTGTATACAGTCCGAGTATTTCTTTCGCATAGTGATAAACAATTTCGCCGGCTTTATTCAATTTGACGTACTTGTTTGTCCTGTCCAGAAGTTTCGTATCGAATAATCGCTCTAGCGTTTGGATGTGCTGGCTGACAGCAGGCTGTGTCATATGCAGCTCCTCAGCTGCTTTCGTGAAGTTTCCTTTTTCCACTACTTTTACGAACACGTATAGCAACTGATCCAAGGTTGTCCCTCCAAACTTTGTTTGAATATACGCTTAGTTTATCATGCGTTTCGGTTAACGCCAATCCATTCATCTCCTGTTTTTCGGTGATTCAAGGAAAAGATCCATGGGCAACTTTTGCCCTCCACCCGGGCCTGAAAATCCCCCTCTTCTCCCGCAAAGAGCCGTTCCGCCAACCAGAACTGAAAGGCAGACAGGTTATACGAGATGCCTATCAAGTCATGATCCAAATGAATTCGTCACGGATTCAGGTTTTTCGTATTTCACCTAAATTTCACCTTCCTCCAGTAAAGTAATAAATCGATCACATCCTTGACATTATGCAGCAGTCATTTCGATGTAGGGGGGAAGCAGATTGAGAAAGAATTATGTGAAAATGGTGCTCGACTTGTCCATGGCGATTACGTTTGTGTTGTTAATGAATCCAAGGGTGTTCAACGGGTTGCCGTTTCATGAAATGGCGGGTTTAGTAATAGCAGTAGCTATTCTTATTCATATCGGGTTGAATTATCGCTGGGTGATCAACACGACGAAAAAAATTTTTGCTCCAAAACTCCCGCGAAAAACACGGTTCAGTTTTTTATTAAACATCTTGCTGCTTATTTCGATGACAACGGTCATTGTATCCGGAATTTTGATTTCGCGAGTCGTTTTTCCGAATCTTGCCATCGAAGGCAACCACTTTGTTCGCGGGATTCACGACCTTTCCGCCAATATGACGCTCGCATTAGTAGGTCTTCATATTGGCGTACATTGGCAATGGATTATGAGTACTTGTAAAAAGGCGTTTAAATCGAAAGAAGGAAAATGGAGAAAGGGCGTTATTGCCTCTGCTGTGCTGTCGCTTGCTGTCTTAGCCGGCGGAATGTATTGGATTTCATTAAACGTGAAGCCAAGCGAAGGGGATTTCAAACCGAAATTTGCTGAACAAAACGCCCCATCATTTGATGGAAAAACGGCTGGAACAATGCCAACGCCGCCGGACGGAGAGATACGGGACGGAAAATTCCGTAAAGAACGGGGAAGCAACAACCCGCTACTCGCCCTACTTACCTACTTTGCCATTTGGGCCGCGATCATCATCCCTACTTACTATCTTGAAAAACGAATGTTGAAAAATAAACGTGCAAAGGAAGCGAGTGTGTAAACTTGCTATTGCTAGGCTAGCAAAGTTATTTGTGGTAAACTAATGAGGGGGAGCACTGGGGAGGTGCTCTCCTTGTTTATTATGCGCATATAGAGAAGGAGGAATAAACCGATGAATAAAAAGTTTCCAGAAGGCTTTTTATGGGGAGGGGCGACGGCTGCCAATCAAATTGAAGGTGGATGGAATGAAGGGAATAAAGGCTTGAGTATTGCGGATGTTCTTCCCGGCGGGAAAGAACGACTAAAACTATTGAAAGAACCAGGTTTTACCTTTGAAATCGACAAAGAAAAATATAATTACCCAAACCATGAAGCGATTGACTTTTACCATCGGTATAAAGAGGATATTGCCTTGTTTGCGGAAATGGGGTTTAAAGCGTTTCGCATGTCGATTGCGTGGACGCGCATCTTCCCGAACGGCACGGAATCGGAACCGAATGAAGAAGGGCTTGCCTTCTATGATCGGGTGTTCGATGAGTTACATAAATACGGGATTGAGCCCGTCGTGACGATTTCCCACTATGAAATGCCGCTCCATTTGGCGAAAGAATACGGCGGCTGGCGCAACCGGGAGCTCGTGGCGTTGTTTGAACGTTACGCGAGAGCGATTTTTGAGCGTTACAAGGAGAAAGTGAAATATTGGATGACGTTTAACGAAATTAACGGCGCGCTCCATTTTCCGCTCATGAGCATGGGGTTTGTGCCGGAAAGCGAAGAGACGAAGTACCAGGAGCTGTTTCAAGCGTTCCATCATCAGTTTGTCGCCAGCAGCCTAGCGGTGAAGGCGTGCCGCGAGATCATTCCTGACGCAAAAATCGGCTGCATGATTCTCGCCGCCCCGGTGTACCCGTACGACTGCAATCCGGAAAACGTCATGCATGCGCTTGAAGAGGAGCGGCTGTTGAATTTCTTTTGCGCCGACGTTCAAGTGCGCGGCGAGTATCCGCCCTTTATCCAGCGCGTGTTCGATGAGCGCGGGGTGAAACTCGATATTCGCGAAGGGGATCTTGAACTGATCAAGGAGCATACGGTCGACTACATTGGCTTAAGCTACTATATGTCCGTGACGCAGAAAAAAGATAAAACGGATGATGAGCGGATTCTTGGCAATGTTTTTGATGGAGTGAAAAATCCATTCCTGAAAGCGAGCGACTGGGGATGGGAAATCGACCCTACAGGGTTGCGCATCATTTTAAACCGGTTGTATGATCGATATCGCGTGCCGCTTTTTATTGTAGAAAATGGGCTGGGAGCGTATGACAAAGTGGAAGAAGACGGCTCGATTCACGACGATTACCGGATCGATTATTTGCGTCGGCATATTGAAGCTGCGCGCGAAGCGATCGCCGATGGCGTCGACTTGCTCGGCTATCTCGTATGGGGCTGCATCGATTTAGTAAGCGCGTCAACTGGCGAGTTTTCGAAACGGTACGGGTTGATTTACGTCGATAAACATGATGATGGCAGCGGGACATTGGAGCGGAAAAAGAAAAAGTCGTTCTATTGGTATCAAAACGTCATTGCGACGAATGGAGAACAAATATGAGACAAAAGGAGGCAGATGATCATGAACATCGTCGCTCTTGTCGGCAGCTTGCGGAACGAATCGTATAACCGGAAATTGGCGGAGTTTATGCGAGAACGGTACAAAGACAAATTCCAATTGGACATTGCCGATATAGGCGCTTTGCCGCATTACAATCAAGACGATGAGCTCGATCCACCGGATGTCGTGGCGGCATTCAAGCGGCAAGTGGCGGACGCGGACGGGGTTTTGATCGTGACGCCGGAGTACAACTGGTCCGTTCCCGGCGTGTTGAAAAACGCGTTAGACTGGCTGTCGCGTGTTGACAAAGTGTTGGTCAATAAACCAGTGATGATTGCCGGAGTATCGACAGGGATGATGGGAACAATCCGAGCCCAGCTTCATTTGCGCCAAATCTTGCAAAGCCCGGGGCTGGCTGCGAAAGTGTTGCCGCCTGCCGGGAACGAGGTGCTAGTGAATGTTGCGAACCAAAAGTTTGACGAAGCGGGAAATCTCGTTGATGTTGCGACGATTGAATTTTTGGATCAAGTGATCGAGCGGTTTATCCAATGGATAGGGCGCTAACGGCGGTGGGCTTCTTGCCTTCATGGATGGAAGGCTTGCTATCGTTTATATCGCGCGAAACAAGGATGTCCCTTGGCTTTGGGGCATCCTTGTTTTGTGAAATCCGCCTGCCGTCAACACCGCCCGCTTCCAGCCTAGCAAGCTGCGTTCGCCGGAGAATGCACGATGCCTCCCGAAAATGGACGCCTGTACAGTCAGAGGAATTTCGCCGAGCATCCAATACAACAGGGGATAGGGAAAAAAGGAGTGGATCATATTGGTTATTGTAGCAGCAACAAACGACCGTTATGCACAACCTTTACCGCTCCCATCGGCATAAGCGCTTGGATGTTGACCGTTAAGGAGGTGGTGTGATTGTTTGAGCGTATATCGATTCTGATTCCGTACAAACCTGATAATGGGATTCGGGATATCAATTTCAATTGGATTAAAACCTTTTACGAAATGATGATTCCCGAAGCGGAAATTTGCGTCGGGGTTTCTACCGATGAGCCGTTTAACCGGGCGCGGGCGATTAATTTGGCGGCCAAACAGGCGACCCGAGGCATATTCGTGATTGTCGATGGCGATATTTTTTGCGATCCCGAAGTGATGAAGGATGCGCCATGGGTCATCCCTTTCCGGAAAATCGTCGGAATCTCCGAGGAAAACTCAAAACATCTCGTGAGTGCGCCCCCAACTTGGCCGGTTGAGGTGACGGACTTTGACATCATCCATACGTCACCGTTCACTTATGTTGGCGGATTCAACGTCATCCCCCGCGAGCACTTTTTGGCGGTCGGCGGATTTGATGAACGGTTTTCCGGATGGGGAGGGGAGGATGATGCGTTTAGCAGCGCCGTGAATACGTTGTGCGGCCATTATAAGCGGCTCGAGCACACGATTTATCACTTATGGCATCCGGTCGTCGGCTACGAAAACAACCTCGCATAGCGGATCATCGTAAGCATGCCTGTTTTCTGCAAAGAAAAAATACAGAGTTTTGCAAGGAAAAGTGCAGAGAATTACAACTTGACATGGAGCCTCTGGGGGCGTGATTAAAAAGCCAGGAATCCAGCAATATCAAGGGCTGGCTATGCCTAAAAAGGCTATCACGCCCCCCACTCCATGTCAAGTTGGCCTAAGCCAAATTCTCTGCAGATCTCTGTATTTTTATTTTGCAATAAACAAGCATGCCGCCCATTCCCTCCATTGCATGTGCGTTCGTTGTATGGTGAGGTTTATGACAGTGAAAGACCCAATTTCCCGGGTTGTTGGCCAAAAATTCGATGTTCCATGTTTCTCCTGGCGCTACATTAATCGTGTTTCGTTTTAATCTTGCCATCATAGGAATCGGATTTCCGTCAACCGCGGTGACAATAAAATCATGCCCGTGAAAATGCATCGGATGAGAATCCATACTTAAATTGCCAAGGCGAATACGGACGCGTTCGCCATATCGGACAAATAAAGGAGCGGTATCAGGATAGGCTTTGCCGTTAATTGTGAAAAAATTAAACATCATTGACATTGGATCGATGTCATATATATTTGAAGCCGATTGTTTGGAAGGATGATCATTCATTGGATGGCTGCTAGTTTGCTGATGCATCTCCATCTGCACAGCCCACTCTTGAAGCAACAGAACATAATCGCGGTCCACAGGTTCTTCGTATATGCCGCGCGAAATAAGCATGCCTGCTAATCCCATTAACTCTTGTTTTGCATCATGGACATGGCTGTGGTACATAAACGTTCCTGACTGTTGGATGCGAAATTCATACGTAAAACTTTCTCCCGGTTGGATAATTGGGCTGCCCCCAGGGCCGGGTACGCCGTCCATTCGGTTGGAAACAATTAATCCGTGCCAATGGACGGATGTCGCTTCTGGCAAACGGTTTTCGACTGTAATTTGAACATAGTCCCCTTGATTGACAAGAATCGTCGGCCCGGGAATACTTCCGTTGTATCCATACCCGCGGATTTTAATTCCGTTTACCAACTCATGCACGACCGGTTCCGCCCGCAAGTGAAATTGTTTTACCCCGTTTTTGAGAACCCGAAATGGCGCATCTTTTACATTGGGCGTGATAATAGGCGTTTGAGGATTTCCCGGCAAGTAACCATGCATTCCATCTTCCCCCTTTAGAGAAGGTATCACAATTTCATCATATGCTGCGGCATGTGTGGATAGTCGTTTTATGAACAGAATACATGCAGGTGTAAATACAAAAAGCTGTAATCGGATGACACGCTCTCTGTTTTCGTTCAAGCTCAGCCGGTATGTTCACTGACATGGACTAACCTGTTATTTGCACACATATATGTGTACAAATAAACATTTGCAGGAGGGATCATCCGTTGCCGATGTTATTCACTGGGGGGATCGCGGCGGTTTTGTCTTTCATTGTGATTGCTTTCATCTTTATCAAAAGGAAGAAAATCACATGCATGGCTGGAATGATGGCGGCGATGGCGTTAGGAATGTTGGCTGGGCTGACAGGCGGCCTGCTGGCTGGGATTTCTTACAACGGCAATCTCTTTTTGTCAACCATTTTAGGAATGGCTTTCGGGTTTTTAGCTGGATTTTTAGCCGGGATGCCGATTAGCATCATGGCCATCATCGACGGTGTTTTATCAGGAGTCATGGGCGGCATGATGGGAGCGATGTTAGGAGAAATGATTGCGCCTGAATATCGGGATTCTACGGTTCACATCATGCTTGTTCTATTTGTTGGAATGGCTTGTATTGTTCTATACATGCTTCAACAAGAAACGGGGTTTAACCGTGTGTTTTTGATAAATAAACTATTCCATAATCCGCTATGGTTAGCAATCGTCCTTCCGCTGTTTTTCTATTTGTATAACCATTTATACAATGAATTTTCTCGATCTTCTAATCTTCCGATAACGAATCCGCCTATGAACCATTTTATGGAGGGCCACAACCAAACTGCATCTCCGTTAAGCATCGAAACAAAGGGGAAAAAGGTAGTGGTTGAAGCGACTGAATTTTATTACTTTCCTGAGAGTTTGCAACTGACTGTAGGACAGCCTGTTACCTTAATTCTGAAAAATAGCGGTCAAATGGAACACGATATCGAATTCGAAAATATGAAGATTTTGTTACAGCAGAATGACCATGGAAACCATGCAGAAAATGCGGGCGTTCATGTTCATTCCTTGCCGGGGAAAACAGCCGAGGTGACGTTCATACCAATCGAAAGCGGTGTGTTTCGATTTTATTGTACGGTTCCAGGGCATAAAGAATCTGGTATGGTTGGATTTGCGAAAGTTTCATAAGATGATGGCTGCCGAGACCTTCTCGGCATTTGTTTTGACCAATAGAAGGCGTGGCGACTAAAAGGGAAATGAACTTTTGTGAAAGCCTTGACAAATATTTGTAGGTTTTTATCAATATTTTCTCCACACTTTTTCTCTATTCTGAAAGTAAAGCAAAAGGGGAGATGATGAAAACGTTGTGGATCAATTTTTGGCTGCATCAAGTGTGAATGTGGGAGTATTGGTAAATGCTAAAGGTGAGGAAAAGGGTGCTTGGAGTTCCAATTAGATTTTTCATTCAAGTCAGGTGAAAAAGAAATGGATGATTTATGACATAAATGGTTAGCGATAGGTGAGAATTATTTTTAGATCATGCAGGAGGTGATGAGGATGATGGGCGGGATGATGAGTGGCTGGGGGATGATGGGGTTTGGCATTCTCGGCTGGTTTCTTAATTTGCTTGCCATTGGATTGGTAGTGTATTTTGCAGTAAAACTCGCATTGCGCGATAAACGCTGATCGATTCACCTCTTATTTCACGCACCTCCCTATATTAGAGATGGCAAGGAGGGGAAATCTTATGTTGAATCGACGAGAGTTTCTTAGCAGGTCGTTAAAGGGGGCGGCTGGACTGCTGGCTGTTTCGGTATTGCCTGCAGGACTGGCTGCTTGCAGCAACGATAAGAAAACGGTCAATACAAGTTCAATGGCTAATCTCGGTCCTCTAAGCGAATTAGAAAAAGGAGAATTCCCCAAAAAGGTGCCGTATAAAGTCACCATAAAAGATGCATGGACCAAACAGGAAAGGGAAGGGTTTGTCTACATTAACAAAAATGAAGATGGTTCCTTACTCATTATGTCCCCGATTTGCACCCATCTAGGGTGTACCGTTGGAGATGCTGAGGAGAACATGCAGAAAGCAGGCATCCGCTTTTTATGTCCGTGCCACGCGGGGCAATATGACGAATACGGTATCAATGTGGGGGGGCCGCCGCCAAGGCCGTTAGATATATTTGACGCTTATATTCAGGATGGCAATGTTTATATTGCTGTACTGAGCCCGAGAAAAAGAGAAAAATAAAAAAGACTAAAGGGATGCTGTCACAACAAAAATGAAAATCAGAAGAAAATCCCCTTGTTTTTTCATAATTCCGTAAATAGAAAAGAAAAAGCAGCAGGCTGAAAAATTCAACCTGCTGCTTTTTATTTATGGCATGATGCTGATCCCGTTCGGAATTTCGCCTACTTGAATCGTTTTGATTACTTTGCTTTGCTCTTTATCAATGACACTCACCGTGTTGTCAAACATATTGGTGACGAAAACATATTTTTGATTCGGACTTGTGACAACTCCGTGCGCTCCTTTGCCTGTTTCAATTGTGGCAACTACTTGTTTCGTTTTTATGTTTATTTTGCTTACGGAATGAGACGGTGCATCTTTCGTCCCTTGATTGGCTACATAAGCAAATGTATCGTCAGGATCCATGTACACTTGGGCTGGTCCCCGACCGACCGGAACTTTTTCCACTTTACCGCTTGCTAAGTCAACAATGGCGAGGGCATTCTCTGCATTTAACGTTACGGCTAATGTTTTACCGTCCGAAGTAATACCGGTTGTTACAGGAGTAGACCCTACTTTTATTTTCTTTTCTTCTTTCATCGTTTCTAAATTGAGGATACTGACGCTATCTTCTCCCATGTTGGCAATATACGCATAACGACTATCTTTAGAGATCCGGAAACCATGCGGACCTTTTCCAGTTGGAATTGTTTGGATGACTGAGTAGCTCGCCATATCAATGACTGAAACGTTATTGTCTTCATTATTGGTAACGAGAGCGTACTTTCCATTTTCGGTGAAAACGATATGAGCAGGGTGATTCCCTACTTCCACTTTCTTTATTAATTCGTCCGTTTCTGTATTATAAAACAACGCCATTCCTTTCATATCCATTGATTGATCATTTCCATGTTGCATTTCCGGAACTAACGTAGCGCCGAGAATTTTTCCGTCAGGAGAAACTTGGACGTTATGAACCGCACCGTCTACTTTGATTGTTGCGACCACTTGATTCGTTTCTACATCAATTTTTGAAATACTCCCGCCTTCATTAGCAGTAAAGTAATATTTTTTCGTTTCTTTTCTTTGTTCTTTTTTGGTGGCTGCGGCCTGTTTGTTTTCACCTAAAGTAGTGTTACTTTTTTGAGAATTCGCTCCGCAACCTCCTAAAACAAACATAAACATCGTCAATAAGATTAACAACGCAATGATCGTTTTACGCATCAAGTATTTCCTCCTTTTGCTTTATTGTGTCTGAAGACATGATATTGGCAAAAATATTTAGTCGCTGTGACGAATTTCACAATAAAAATAAAATTTCTTAAAATAGTTACAGTTTATTGAAATTCATAAATTCTGCAAATCGCTTGGTTATGATGTATGGATTGCTCAAAATGATCATAAGAGAGAGTGGAATAATCAAAAGTTAGGGGAATTTTCCTTAAAACGCTTAAATTTGCCCAATATCTCTCAGTCAATAAAGGAAACCATTGCTCTCATTGATGTCATTTGGTTGGACAAAAAAGAAAGAATTGTTGGTGCATTTGAGGTTGAAAAAAATACATCTATCGTTGCTGGTCAACAAGAAGCATGAAGCGAAACGACAGTCCACTATGGAGCCGTGTGCGGCGTCGACAAATCAAAACCGTGATGAAAACAATCATCTTTTTTACAGTTAAATGCGTTCATCAGGATTCAGGTGTCACCTAATTTTCTGAATTTCTCCATAGAATCTCCATGTTTTATTTTTAACATGATCATAAAAGAAAGAAAAATGTATAATTTTTTCATGGAGGGGAAATTATGGAGGGGGATAAATATATTTCTAGCACCCATAACAAAAATCATCACCATGACCAACATCATCACCACGATCATCATCACGCTCACCATCAAGAGAAACATTCATGCCATCACGAATCCAACACTTTCAGTTCTAGTTCAATACACTTGAATACATCACATCAGACACAAGAGGGAGAAAAACACGAAAATGATGAACAATTGTATCGAAAACTAATGAAAAAATGGTGGTTTGCCGGAATATTGTCGGTTCCTATTATATTGGTATCTTATCCAGATTTTTTTCCAATCATAAGAAATTTGCTGCCTATGGGAAGCAGTCAACTCTGGTTTAGCAGGTTGCTCATGGCAGTAGCAGCCTTAATCGTGATGATTTATAGCGGAAGCCAGTTTTTCATTGGGGCATGGGAAGGATTAAAACAACGTTCAGCCAATATGCATACACTGATTGCCATCGGGATCAGTGCGGCATGGATTTATTCGGTTGTCGCCTTGCTTTGGCCAGACTTATTTCCAGATCCATCGATGGCGGAAGTATATTACGATGTTTCAACGGTTGTCACTGCGTTAGTTGTATTAGGAATGGCGATGGAAGAAAAAGCGAAGGGCAAATCATCTGAAGCGATTAAAAGACTCATTGGTTTACAACCTAAGACGGCTCGGGTGTTAAAAGACGGAGTGGAAACAGAAATTCCTGTATCGCAAATTCAGATCGGAGATATCGTTGTTGTACGGCCCGGTGAGAAGATACCGGTGGACGGAATCATTCTTGACGGAAGTTCAGCCGTTGATGAATCGATGTTGACCGGCGAATCGTTGCCTGTACAGAAAGTTCAAGGAGACGAAGTATTTGGCGGTACGATGAATAAAACAGGGAGCTTTACATTTCAGGTGACAAAGTCGCCGGATGATACCGCATTATCTAATATCATCAACATGGTGAAGCAAGCTCAAGGCTCCCGCATCCCTGTCCAACGAATTGTTGATAAAGTTTCTGCGATTTTTACTCCGAGTGTAATCATTTTAGCTATCATTGGGTACTTAATTTGGTTTAATTTCGGTCCTTCACCTTCAAGTATGTATGCTCTAATTGTTTTAGTGACGACGCTCATTATTGCCTGTCCTTGTGCATTAGGAATGGCCACTCCTATGTCTTTAACAACCGGGATAGGTAAAGGAGCGGAAAACGGGATTCTCATCCGTTCCGGTGAAGCGCTGCAAATCGCCCAGAAATTAACGACCATCGTTTTAGATAAGACGGGTACGATCACCATGGGCAAACCTTCGTTAACGGATGTGATCCCTGTTGGTTCTCTCAAAGAAAAAAAATTAATTTATTTCGCAGCAACGCTTGAACAAGGATCGGAACATCCGTTAGCAGGTGCAATACTTGAAGCAGCTAAAGAGAAAAATATATTGCTGGGAAAAACCGAGAATTTTGAAGCTATACCGGGGCATGGGGTGCAAGGATGGATTGATGACCACCATGTTCTATTCGGAAACTTGAAACTCATGAAGAAAGGCAACATTGCAACAGAAGCTTATATACAACATGCCGAAAGATTGGCGGACGAAGGAAAAACACCTATGTTTCTGGCGATTGATGGAAAACCGGAAGGAGTCATCTCCGTAGCGGATACGGTGAAACAAGATTCTTTAGAGGCAATTACAGCAATGAAAAACATCGGATTAGAGGTAATCATGGTTACGGGGGATAACGAACGAACGGCGCGTGCAATCGCGAAGAAGGTAGGGATTACCAATGTCATCTCCGATGTGCTCCCGCAGAACAAAGCAGAAATTGTCCGGAAACTGCAAGCAGCTGGGAAAAAAGTAGCGATGGTGGGAGATGGAATCAATGATGCCCCGGCACTTACGCAGGCAGATATCGGAATGGCAATCGGAACCGGTACGGATGTAGCGATTGAAGCGAGTGATATTACCCTTGTTAAAGGAAGTTTAAAATCGGTAGTGCAGGCGATTCAAATTAGTCGGGCAACGATGAGAAATGTATATCAAAATTTAATTGGCGCGTTCATTTATAATGCACTAGGCATCCCAATCGCTCTTGGCGCGCTTTATCCATTGACTGGTTCGTTATTGTCTCCGCTTGTAGCTGCAGCGGCAATGGCGTTTAGCTCTGTTACTGTTGTGGCAAACGCCAATCGCCTGAAACGTTTTAAACCAAAGGAGGTATGATTGATGGATATGACTCCGATTATCGTTAATGTGAGTGGGCTACTCCTTATTGTTTTCGTTGCTTGGTTTTTCTGGGGTCCTAAAAAGGGCGGATACAAAGCTACCTTCACCCCATCTGGATATCAAGAAGCAGAAATAATCGTCAAAGGTGGTTATACTCCTCATATTGTTGTAGTAAAAAAAGGAAAGCCGGTGAAGTTTCAATTTATTCGAAAAGAGGAAAACTCTTGTTCGGAAATGGTTGTATTTCCTGAATTCAACAAAAGTGCGGTTCTCCCTGTTGGGGAAAAGGTGACGGTTGAATTTCTGCCAAAAGAAAGCGGGGAATATTCGTTTCAATGTCAAATGGGGATGTATCGCGGGAAAGTAGTTGTCCAGGATTAAAAGATGACATAGTGGTTTTTTCATAAAAGGTAAACTAAGCGGAAGAGGAGAGAGACGGAATGAATTGGGCTAATTTTTTAATATTGTTACTGTGTCCTTTAATGATGCTATTTTGTATGAGAGGACATAAGCATCATAAGCATCATGATCATCACTCTTCTGATCATCATTCCATCAAGGAATTACAGGATCAGATTACACAATTACAGGCAGACAATGAACGATTAAAGGAACAATTAAAAAGTAAATGAGTGGTGAGAAGTGTGTACTAAAAGTGCTCGCTTTTAGTACACACTTGGCTTTTTTGTTATATTACTGTAGATGAGCAAATTCACTAACATAAATTGACAACCAAATAAAAAAGGAGACATGAACCCGACTCCTTGGGTAAAATAGATGTGCTCAAAACCCATTCACACAAGGAGGTTCATGTCTCATGAATCAATTAGCACATCATCAAGGAATCTACAAGTTTTTCTTAGCGTTGGGATTGGCGCTGCATTTCTCGAAACCGGTTCTGAAACATCTCGTTCATATTGTGGATGCGTTGACCACTAAGGGATTCTCGGGAACGCTGACGGACTTTCATCACTGGAGCTTTCATCCGAATCATCGAACGACGCTCAGTCACTTTTTCACGAAAAGCCCTTGGAACGAGGAAAGGCTGCTTGAGAAGCTTCAAGAGTGGATCCTTTGCCGGGTCGAACGCCTAACCAAACGGAAGAATCAGCCCCTTTTCATTTCGATCGATGATACGATTTGCCAAAAAACGAAGCCTTCGTCACGGGTGCGCACGCCATTCAAGGGTGCGATTGGCATGACTCGCAAAAGGATCATCAATCGGTCTGGGGGCATTCGCTCGTTTGGCTGATGGTGCACACCTTCACGCAGGCGTTCCCATTTGCGATGATGTATAAAATTTTGTGTAACACATTTTGCTAGACCAAAAAGAAAAAGGTAGGGTATTCTCTGATTGAACGAAAAACATTCCAGAGAAAGGAGAACCCTACCTATGTCTAAAAGTATATCGAATATGGACTGGGCAAATCAACTGGAAAATGCCATTCGTCAGTTTGTGAAAGAAAAATTAGAGCTGATTATGCGGGAAGAAATCAAAAATTTCCTCGAAATCGAACAGGAAGACACATCCAATATGAGAAACGGCTGCTATCAACGAAATCTAGATGCGCAATATGGCCGGATTGAGGGGCTTTTGGTCCCAAGAGACCGAAATGGAGAATTTCAAACGCAGTTGTTTGCTCCTTATCAACGCCACACGGGATGGCTGGAGGAAGCTATCATTCGGATGTATCAAAGCGGCATGAGCACCCGGGAAATTGGCAAGTTTATCGAACGAATTCTAGGAAAAGCCTATTCTCCTGCGACGATCAGCCGTATTACCGATGTCGTAAAGGAAGATATCGAAAAATGGCGCAGCCGTCCACTATCCAAGCGTTATTCGGTCTTATATTTAGACGGTTTGTACGTGAAACTTCGCCGCGATACGGCAGAGAAAGAAGCCATTTATGGGTGTTAGGGGTGAACGAAGAAGGGTATCGCGAAATTCTTGATTTCTTTGTAGGAGGGCAAGAAAGCGCCTATGGATGGCGGGAAATCCTTCAGAACCTTTGCCAAAGAGGCGTCAAGGAAGTGCTTCTGGGCGTATTTGATGGTCTTCCGGGGCTGGAGGAAGCTTTTCGGGCCGTTTATCCGAAAGCGGATGTGCAGCGTTGTGTCGTTCACAAAGTTCGCAGCACCCTAAATCGTGTTCGGAAAAAAGACCAATTCGAAATGGCGGAAGATTTGAAACTCATTTATCGATCTCCGAATAAAAAAACGGCATTGGAGATGTTTCAACAATTTGAATCGAAATGGTCAAGCAAGCATCCGAGAGAAGTCCAATCTTGGGCCAATGAGTTGGATGTTCTCCTCACATTTATGGACTATCCGAACAGTATTCGAAGTGTAATTTACACGACGAATGCGATTGAACGAACAATCAAGGAGATTCGGAAACGTCTAAAGCCGATGAACAGTTTGAATAGTTTAGAAGCCGCGGAAAAAATCGTGTATTTGACCATTCAAGATTTTAATGAGAAATGGGCAGAGCGAAAGTTGTGAGGATTTGCCGAAGCGCAGGAAGCCCTCCAGCGAATGTTTGAAGAACGTTACAATTAACCAAATACTGTAAATAACAAAGTAAGGGGATTCTCCCTTTCCGCACAGGAGACAGAATATTCTGTCTCCTGTGCGGAGGAAACCGACTCTTATCTATTCCAAATCCATTCAGAGATACCCTATCTATCTTTCATTACACAAAATTCTTGACGGTACCATTTATCCTGTAAAACAAAAAATACTCTAAATTAAAGGATGGTTTCAATCAGAAGTTGAATTTTTTGAAGCGAAGAAGTATCGATCTCGCATCGGGTCAGTCTATCGATGGGTAATAAACAAAAATTTAAAACGGTTTATAGCGGCAATAAAAGATAAACAACACATTCTTTTTTACGCATTTGTTTGTTATTATATAGAGGAATAATGAGCTCTTATAAAGAAGGGACAAACGTGCGAAAAAATTCGTTTAAATTGGGGTTATTATTTTTTGTCTTTGTGTTAGGAATCGAAACGGTTTTATTTGCGTCGTTATATGTGACACTTGTGAACGCTAGAATTAATGAAGAATTTGAGCAGCTGTTGGCAAGGGGGAACAATCATCGTGATGTATTGGAGTAGAGCTGTTTTCTCAAAAATCCGAACAGGGTATTTAGCCGAGAGCAACTGATATCGTGACATTATGGGGGTATAACGCCAGTACAGAAGAACGGACAATCGATTCTCATGTTAAAAATATTCGGGAGAAGCTCCGCCAAGCCGGTTTTCCAATCGATCAATTTCTGCAAACCGTTTGGGGTGTAGGATGTAAATGGAGGGGATAAGGTAAAAAAAATGGAAGAGAAGCTCGTTACACTATTTCATACATATGAAAGCGTTGCTTATCTCATCAGTATTGCAATCAATATCGTGATCAGTATTTTAGGCGTTGTACCGAGCGTATTTCTCACTGCAGCTAACTTGGCGGTATTCGGTTTTTGGAAAGGCACCTTTTTATCGTTTGTAGGGGAAGCTGTTGGGGCGATTGTTTCGTTCATGTTGTATCGAAAAGGTTTTCGCAAACTTTCGGAAACGAAATGGTTTTCCTATCCGAAAGTCAAACGTTTGCTTGAGGCAGAAGGGGTAGAAGCCTTTTCGCTTGTTTTGTCTTTGCGTCTTCTTCCTTTTGTTCCGTCGGGACTTGTGACGTTTGTGGCAGCGATTGGCCACACCTCCCTACTGATCTTTATCATTGCCAGCTCGCTTGGAAAGCTGCCAGCATTGCTGTTAGAGGCATATTCGGTTTATCAAGTGATGAATTGGACATGGCAAGGGAAAGTAATATCGATATTTCTGTCTGTTCTTTTATTTATATTTACTTGGAAGAAAATCACTCGAAAAAAGGCTCAAGCTAACAAAACTTAAAGGGATTTATGAAGAAGTGACAAAGAAGTTGTTCATATCACTATTGAGAGAAACAAACGCCATACATTTTGCAAATGTTTCTGTTATAAAATGTACAATGTCTACATCATACACAAAAAGGGGAATCAACCATGACAAAAATGACGAGAGCAATGATCATTACATCTGCCATTCTTCTTTTAAGCGCTTGTTCATCATCCAACGAAAAAGAGCAGGCTTTTATCACGAGCAAAGAACAGGCAAAATCGAATGTATCTGTTACCAATAATCCTTTCTTTAAAGAAAAAAAGGAAGGGAAGATCGAACATTTGCATGGAGTTGGTTATGCAGGCAATCAAAATGCGGTTTACTTTGCTACTCATGAAGGGTTGCTCGTTTACCAAGACAATAAGTGGTATGAAACGGTTTCCAATAAACATGATTATATGGGCTTTTCGGCTACGGACGACGGCTTTTATTCATCAGGGCATCCGGAAGAAGGTTCATCGTTAGGAAATCCACTTGGTCTTGTGAAAAGTTTTGATAATGGACAAACATTAATGAATTTAGGATTTTATAAAGAATCTGATTTTCATTATATGACAGTTGGCTATAAAAGCCATACCATTTATATTGTGAACCAAGAAGAAAACAAAACGCTCGGACAAGGGGTATTTTACAGTAAAGACGACGGCAAAACGTGGTCGCCAAGTCAATTGAACGGCCTGCCGCAAACGGCAGCGGGAACGATCGCTGCCCACCCAACGGATGAAAATATGGTTGGAATTAGTACATCTGAAGGAATTTTTGTTTCAAGAGATAATGGGAATACGTTTGAACGGTTCACTCGAAAAATCAATACGACGACGTTTGCGTTCCAAGAAAAATCCATTTTATTTGCAGCTGTAGAGAACAATAAGTCTATCCTAATCAAACAATCATTAGACACAAAACAAGAGGAAGTTCTTTCTGTTCCTGCGTTGGATGAAAAAGATCATATTATGTATATCACCTCTAATCCAGCAAATGACAAGGAAATGGTGATCGCTACGATGAACGGGGATATTTTCATGACAAAAAATAACGGTGAAAGCTGGACAAAACTAGCATCGAAAGGGAAAATATAAAAAGACATGCGGGCGCATGTCTTTTTGTTTGCCTAAAAATATATCGCTCCACAATTTTTGCAAAATTCACTTCTACAATGTAAGTAACGGATGGAGAGGGTGAGAAGAAGAGTGTATTCATTCCTAAGCCAAATCAGCAACCTGCTAAGCCAGCCGTTTCTCAATATGGCCAACAGCACAACAGCGCTTCCTGTTTTGTCAGCGTTTCTTCTTGGCATAGTCGGAGCGATGGCTCCGTGCCAACTGACTAGCAACTTGGGAGCGATCACGTTGTACAGCAACCAATCTCTGCAAAGGGGGATCGCTTGGAAAGAACTGCTTTTATTTATTTTCGGAAAGATCATCGCTTTTTCCGGGTTAGGCTTGATCGTCTGGC
>NZ_BCQG01000051.1 GCF_001544315.1 Geobacillus jurassicus NBRC 107829 | reverse complement strand
CTTTGCAAAACGATGCGTTTGTCGAAAAATCTTTACATGTTCCATTTTAACGGATGTTTCACCAAATATCTATGCCAAACCGGCAAAATTTTTGCCGCCTTTTTTGAAAAATTTTTGGTTCTTGCACTTTTTTGGTGACATCCTAACAAATGTTGCGGAATCCATTTCATCACTAACGGTGTGGCTGGTGATTTGCGTTCGGATGGTCATGAAGAGACGAACGGGAATCCAATGATCGTTCGTCATTTCGCCAAACCGACGCAACAACCAAATTGAGGCTGGCGAGAAAAAGCGAGCCGACATGGTCAGCTCGCTTTCTTTTGGTTGCCATATAGATCGATTCCCGCTTCTTGCAACATCCATTCGATATGGACGCCATACCCTGACGTCGGATCGTTGACAAACACATGTGTCACTGCACCGACGAGTTTTCCGTCTTGAATGATCGGGCTGCCGCTCATCCCTTGGACGATGCCCCCGGTTTTCTTTAACAAGCGCGGGTCAGTTACGCGAATCACGAGACCTTTGGTCGCCGGAAATTTCTGCGGAATGGTGCTGACAATTTCCACGTCAAACTGCTCGACTTTGTCGTTTTCCACCACTGTCAGCATTTTCGCCGGCCCTTCTTTCACTTGGCTGGCTAGCGCGACGGGAATCGGCTTGGTGAACGGACCGTCCGGCAGCGGTTTTGTAAGCTTGCCGAAAATGCCAAACGGGCTGTTGGTGGTGATCGTGCCGATCACTTCTTCGCCGTCGGAAAAGCGGGCTAACTTCTCACCTGGATTGCCGCTCGTCCCTTTTTCGATCGATGTGACGGTCGAGCGCATAATTTGCCCGTTTTGCACGACAATCGGCTTTTTCGTGTCCATATCGGAGATGACATGGCCAAGCGCGCCGTACGTTTTCGATTTCGGATCATAAAACGTCATTGTCCCGATGCCGGCGGCCGAATCGCGGATGTACAGACCGATGCGGTACACATCGTCATGCTTGTCTCTCAGCGGAACGAGCTTCACCGTCATGGAGTGCTGATCACGCAGAATTTTTAGATGAAGCGGCTTTCCGGTTTTTCCGGCTTCCTCAATGAAAGGGGAGAGGTCGCTCATGTTTTCGATTTTTTGGCCATTAATGCCGGTAATGATGTCGCCGACTTGAATGCCGGCTGCTTCTCCCGGCGATTTTTTCCCGTTTTCGGTTTCGACAAGGTGGTAGCCGACGACAAGAACGCCGACGGTATTGAGCTTGACGCCGATCGATTGTCCGCCGGGAATGACTTTGAGCGTCGGCAGCACGTTGACATCCACTTGCTTGATCGGCATTCCGGCGACGTGCAACACCATCGTTTCATGTCCGCGCTGTTTCGCCTTTACAGACAGGGAACCGTTTTTCCGCTCAATGTTGAGCGTTTCGGGAGCGTTTCGATCATTGACGGTCGCTTGCACTGGAAGGGAAGCGGCAGGAAATTCAACCGCATCACCTTCAAACAAGACAAGCTGCTTCGGAATTTGCCAATATTCCTTCATCGGTTTGGAAAAAGCAATGACCGTCAATATGCCAAGGAGAAGCACTCCTGCGATTTTTCTCGCCGTTTCTTTATTCAATGTCGTCCACTCTCCTCGCTCCCGCCTACACCATGCAAAAACGGTTACAGTTTTAATTTTGCCTGAACAGGGGAAAATATAATCGCCATGCCGAGAAAAAAAGCTGCCCGGAATGGATGGACTTGCATCCGGACAGCCGTGTGGCTTTTCGCCGTCGAACAAGACGGCAGGACGCATTTTTGATCATTTTTGTTGAAAAGCACCGGCTTCCACAGGAAGCGAACACCAAGGCAGAGACAGCGGGCCGGAGCGCCTTCTTGTGGAAGATTCGGCTTCTCCCGCAAAAACGCAGGCAAAGGGGATCAATGCTTCATTTTGGCCGCCAGCTCCAACAGCTCTTTGGCATGCTGTTTCGTCAGCTCTGTCATCTCGACGCCGGAAATCATCCGCCCGATTTCTTTCACTTTCTCCTCTTCGTCGAGCTTTCTCACGACCGTTTTCGTCCGCTCCCCGTCCGTCTCTTTGGCGATCAACAAATGGGTATCCGCCATAGCGGCGACTTGCGGCAGATGGGAAATGCAAAGCACTTGCGATTGGCTGGCGATGCGGTAAATTTTTTCCGCCATCGCCTGGGCGACGCGGCCGCTGACGCCTGTGTCGACCTCATCAAAAACAATCGACGTCACCCCTTGATGTTTGGAAAAAATCGTTTTCAACGCCAGCATGATGCGCGACAGCTCGCCGCCGGAAGCGACTTTGGCGAGCGGTTTTAACGGCTCGCCGACGTTCGTCGAAATGTAAAATTCGACGACATCGATGCCGTCTTCCTGGAACTTGACCGGCACGCCGTCGACCAAAGGGGCGTCAAGCGGACCTTCGCGCTTGGCAAACATGATGTCAAATTTCGTTTTGTCCATGTACAAATCTTTCAACTCTTGGTGAATGCGCTCAATCAGACGCCGGGCGTACGTTTGCCGAACAGCGGTGACGTTTTTCGCCTCGGCGAGCAACTCGTCCGTCACCGCCGCAAGTTGTTGCTTCAGTTCATGCACATGCGTTTCGCGGTTTTCGATCGTCTCGATTTCTTCGGCGATCGTTTCGGCATAGTGCAAAATGTCGGCGATCGTCGCTCCGTATTTCCGTTTGAGCTGACCGATTTCCGCGAGGCGGCTTTCGATGACGTCAAGCCGCGCCGGATCGTACTCCATCTCCTCGATTTGGTCGCGCAGCTTGTACATCACTTCCTCGAGCAAATAATAGCAGTTCGCCGTTGTTTCGTGCGCTTCTTTGAGCGCTGCGTCCATGCCCGCGACGTCGTCGAGATGGCGCATCACCTCCCCGATCGAATCAAGCCCGCGCCCATCGCCAGCCAGCGCCTCGTAGCTTTTCTGCAGCGCCGTATAAATTTTTTGGAAATTGACGATGCGCACTTTTTCTTCCATCAGCCGCTCGTCCTCGCCCGGCTCGAGCGCCGCCTGCTCGATTTCGCGCAGCTGAAACGTCAGCAAATCGAGCCGGTGCGCCATTTGCTGCTCGTTTTCGCTCAGCTTTTTCAATTTGTTTCCGAGCGCTTCATACCGCTCATAAACGGCGCGGTAGCGGGCGAGCGCCTCTGCCGCCTCTAGGCCGCAGAACTCATCTAAAAGCGGCAAGTGGCGGGACGGATCCATCAGCTCTTGATGTTCATGCTGTCCATGAATGTCGACGAGCGTCGCCCCAATGTCGCGCAGCACCGCCGTGGTGACCAACTTGCCATTGATGCGGCAAATGCTTTTTCCGTTAGCTAAAATATCGCGGCGCAATACGATCATGCCATCGCTCGCGTCGATGCCAACGTCCGCGCATTTTTGCCAGCACGGATGGCGGTCATCATCAAGCAAAAACAGCCCTTCGATTTCCGCCTTTTCTGCTCCGAAGCGGACAAATTCAGCGGAGCCGCGCCCGCCGATCAACAAATGAATCGCGTCGATGATGATCGATTTGCCGGCTCCCGTTTCGCCGGTTAACACCGTCAGCCCTTTGTCAAACGACAGCGAGAGCGACTCGATAATGGCGAAATTTTTAATCGACAGCTCGGCGAGCATTCCACCACTCCTTGCCTGTCCGATTGATTCTCCTTTCTGATTATAGCACATACGTTCGAATTCGCAAACAAGGACCGCCCCCGTCGTTCCGTCCTTGAGCGCGGAGCGGAAGCTGGACCGGTCCTCGACTAGAGCATGGACAACAGCTGGTCGGACACTTTTTTCGCATCTTTCGGCGTTCGGCAGATGATCAGGCACGTATCGTCGCCGCAAATCGTACCGACGATTTCGCTCCAATCCAAATTGTCGAGCAAAACACCGACGGCATGGGCGTTGCCTGGCAGCGTCCGCAAGACGAGCAAGTTGCCCGTTCCGTCAAGCTTCACAAACACATCAACAAGCGCCCGCTTCAGCTTTTGCAACGGATTGAAGCGCTGGTCGGACGGCAGGCTGTACTTGTAGCGGCCGTTGGCCATCGGCACTTTGACGAGCTGCATCTCTTTAATGTCGCGCGAAACGGTCGCTTGGGTGACGTTAAATCCCGCTTCCCTCAGCCGGTCGACGAGCTCGTCTTGCGTTTCAATGTCATGGTTCATAATGATTTCGCGAATTTTAATATGCCTTTGTCCTTTATTCACATCGCACCACCTCCCCGATTGCAAAAATACAGCGCCGCTTTTCCGCCCCGCCGGCGCTATTCGCCGCTTGGCTCCGTTTTTCCAGCACGCAGGCGGGCGTGCGCCTCGCGCACAACATCGGCGATCGGCGCCAACATTCGGTTTTCGCCTTCCCGATCCTCGCCTGGATAAACAGCATGAAGCAAAAATTCAATATTGCCGTCGCCGCCAGTGATCGGCGAATACGACAAATGAAGGACATCGAACCCTTCGGCGCAGGCGAATCGAACGATCGAGTCAAGCACTTCTTCGTGAATGGCCGGATCGCGGACGATCCCTTTTTTGCCGACCTTTTCCTTGCCGGCTTCAAACTGCGGCTTGACGAGAGCGATCACATCGCCGCCCGGCACAATGACCGTCTTGACAACCGGCAAAATGAGCCGGAGCGAAATAAACGAAACATCGATGACAGCTACTTCTGGCAGCCCTTTCGTAAACAGATCGGGCGTCACGTAGCGGAAGTTTGTACGCTCCATGACGACGACGCGCTCATCTTGACGCAGCTTCCAGGCAAGCTGGTTGTAGCCGACATCGACGGCATACGACAGCTTCGCCCCGTGCTGCAAGGCGCAGTCGGTGAAACCGCCAGTCGACGCTCCGATGTCGAGAACAATTTTATTTTCCACACGAATGTGAAACTCGCGCAACGCTTTTTCCAGTTTCAACCCGCCGCGGCTGACGTACGGAAGCGGGTTGCCTTTCACCTCAAGCGGAATGTCGGCTGGCACTTTTTCCCCGGGCTTATCGAGTCGAACGTCGTTTGAATAGACAAGCCCGGCCATGATCGCTCTCTTCGCCTTTTCCCGCGTTTCCGCCAGCCCTCGTTCGACAAGCAACACATCGAGCCGTTCTTTTTTCCCTTTCATGTCTCAAGCCCTTTTCTGTTTTCTTGACACCATCGTTTTGATGCGGTCGATGATATGGATTGACGTCAGCCCGATTTCGTTGAGCAGCTCGCTGACGCTCCCATGTTCAATAAAGCGGTCCGGGATGCCCATCCGTTCGATGACCGCTCCGTGATAGCCATGGTCGTGGGCGAACTCCAACACAGCGCTGCCAAAGCCGCCTTGCAGCACCGCCTCTTCGACCGTTAAAATCGGCAGGCGGCTTTCAAGCAATTCATGAAGCATCGCTTCATCCATCGGCTTCAAAAAGCGGGCGTTGACGACTTTCACCGATACGCCGTCTTTCGCCAGCTCGTCAGCCGCCTTAAGCGCCATCGAAATCGTCGTGCCGAACGTCAAAATCGCCGCATCGCAGCCGTCGCGCAACACTTCCCACGTGCCGATTGGGATTTCTTTCAGCTCCTCATCAAGCGGCACGCCAAGCCCGTTGCCGCGCGGGAAACGCATGGCGATCGGCCCGTCGTCGTAGCGGATGGCCGTATACACCATGTGCTGTCCTTCGTTTTCGTCTTTTGGCATCATCAACACCAAGTTCGGCACATGGCGCAAAAAGGCGATGTCAAACACCCCTTGGTGCGTCTCGCCGTCCGCCCCGACCAACCCGGCGCGGTCGATGGCGAAAAAGACGTTTAAGTTTTGCCGGCATACATCATGGACGACTTGGTCATAGGCGCGCTGCAAAAACGTCGAATAAATGGCCAAAAACGGTTTCATCCCTTGCGTCGCCAATCCAGCCGCGAGCGTTGTCGCGTGCTGCTCGGCGATGCCGACATCAAACATTCGGTCCGGAAACTCGCTTGCGAACCCTTCCAGCTTCGAGCCGACCGGCATCGCCGGCGTAATGGCGACGATGCGCGGGTCGGTGCGGGCGAGCCGGCGCACCGTTTCGCTGACAAGGGCGCTCCATGACGGCCCGGCCTCTTTCGTTTTGACAAAGGCGCCCGTTTCAATTTTGTACGGCCCCGTGCCGTGCCATGTTCCGACTTTGTCGTTTTCCGCCGGACTGTATCCTTTCCCTTTTTTCGTGATGACATGCACGAGCACGGGACCTTTCATTTTCTTCGCGTAGCGCAAGTTTTCCAGCAAATCCTCAAAATCGTGGCCGTCAACTGGGCCTAAATACGTAAACCCGAGCTCTTCAAAAAAGACGCCGGAGACAAGCAAATATTTCAAGCTGTCTTTCAGCCGCTCGGCCGTCGCCGCCAACTTGCCGCCGACCGCCGGAATGCGCTTGAGCAGCAGCTCAAGCTCATCTTTCACCCATTGATACTTCCCGGCAGTGCGCAGCCGGCCAAGAATGTTGTGCAACGCGCCGACGTTTGGGGCGATGGACATCTCGTTGTCATTTAAAATGACGATCATATCCGTTTTTTCATGCCCGATATGGTTAAGCGCCTCAAGCGCCATGCCGCCGGTCAGCGCCCCATCGCCGATGATCGGCACGATGTATTCATCCGTCCCCTTCAAATCGCGGGCAATCGCCATTCCCATCGCCGCCGACAGCGACGTCGAGCTATGGCCCGTTTCCCATACGTCATGCTCGCTTTCGTTGCGCTTCGGAAACCCGGACAACCCCTTGTATTGGCGGAGCGTGTCGAACTCAGCGGCGCGCCCGGTCAAAATTTTATGCACGTATGACTGATGTCCGACATCCCAAATGAGCTTGTCTTTTGGGCTGTCGAACTCGCGGTGGAGGGCGATCGTCAGCTCAACCACCCCCAAGTTCGGGCCGATATGCCCGCCGGTTTTCGACAGCTTTTCAATTAAAAACCGCCGGATCTCGGCGCTTAACTGTTTCAGCTCAGGGATGGACATGTTTTTTACGACGCGCGGATGGTCAATTTTCGTCAAGTCCAACGAAGATCACTCGCTTTCATTTCGTCGTTCTCCGGGCCGTTTTCCCTCGATTACAGGTAGTATTATTATACATGATCCGGCGCGAAAAATCGACTTTTCCCGCCAAAGCGGCTCGTCGCCACTAGGGCACGGCTTTATGATGTATAACAGAAAAAAAGAATGGCGGCGGCCGCCTGGCGGAAAACAAACACAAAACAGGGCCGCCTCCGCCCCGAAGGAAAGCGAACAACGGGAACAAGAGGCCGCCCTGCATCAATGGTCGCGGACCGCGACAAGCTCGCAAATGTAGGCAAGCGCAGCGCCATCCACCCCAGCCTGCTGCAAATGGCGCTTCGCGGCATCAATATGAAACGTCAGCTTCTCTTTGGCGCCATCAAGCGACAGCAGCGCCGGATACGTCACTTTCTTGTTGTCGCGGTCGCTGCCGACTCGCTTGCCGATTTTCTCTTCCGTCCCTTCAATGTCCAAAATATCGTCGCGAATTTGAAAGGCGAGGCCTAAATGAGCGGCGAACTCATCGAGCTCGCGCATCTGCCGGTCGTCGGCGCTGCCGAGCAGGGCGCCGGCGTGCACGCTGTATTGCAGCATTTTCCCCGTCTTGTGGCGGTGGATGTATTCCAGTTCCGCCAGCGCCAGCGTTTTTCCTTCCGCCTCCATATCGGCCGTCTGTCCAGCGACCATGCCTTCCGGGCCGGCCGCCTTCGCGAGCTGCTCAATGAGCTGCAGCTTGACTGAAGGCGGCACGCGGTCGTCATCGACCTCGGCGATCAATTGAAACGCATACGTAAGCAAGGCGTCCCCGGCCAAAATGGCCATCGCCTCGCCGAACACTTTATGGTTCGTCGGTTTGCCGCGCCGCAAATCGTCGTTGTCCATGCTCGGCAAATCATCGTGAATCAGCGAATACGTATGGATCATTTCAATGGCGCAAGCGACCGGCAGTCCGATCGCCGGGTCTTTGCCGAGCGCTTGGATGGTCGCCAGCAGCAAAAGCGGGCGGATTCGTTTGCCGCCGGCCTCAAGCGAGTAGGCCATCGCCTTTTTCAGCGTCTCTGGCCCCTCTAAACGCTCCATATAACGGGAGAGCGCCGTCTCCACGGCTTGTTTTTGTTCGTTGAGAAACTGTTCAACTGAAAGCTGCGCCACCCGTCACTCCACCTCCGGCGAAAAAGGGACAAGCTCGCCGTCTTCGCGCAACATGTACTCCAACTGTTTCTCCACATGCTGCAATTTATCATGGCAAAGCTTGGACAGTTTCATGCCTTCTTGAAAAAAGGCGATCGCCTCCTCAAGCGGCACGTTCCCTTCCTCGAGCTTTTCGACGATTTCCTCCAGCTTTTTCATCGCTTCTTCAAACGTCATCTCTTTTTCTTCGCTCATACGTATTTTTCCTCCACTCCCGTCACTTGACAATCGACTCGTCCGTCTTGAACTTGGATGGAAAGATGCTCGCCGATTCGAAGCTGGCTGGTTCGTTTTACGAGCTCGCCTTGCTCATTGTACACCAAGCTGTAGCCGCGCTCCATGATGCGAAGGGGGCTGAGCGCCTCAAGCCGCGCGAGGTTGGAGCGAAAGCGGAACTGATGGCGCTCCATTGCTGTGCGCATCGCTTTTTCAAGCGCACTGGCCGCCGCCTTTTGCCGTTCTTTCATCCGCTCAAGCTCTGCGGCCGGATGATGGCGCCATAGCCTCAAGTCAAGCTCATGCAGCCGCTGGCGATGTTTGTCGACGAGCCGTTCGCGTTGGCGGCTAAGCCGCTCAAGCAACGCATCAAGCTGCTGTTCTTTTTGTTCGTAGAGCCGCTTGGGATAGCGGAATGCGTAGGATCCTTGCAGCCGGCGAAGCTGCTCTTTATCAGCGGCAAGCCGCTCTTTCATGGCGCGGATGAGCCGCCATTTCCGCTCGGCGAGCCGCTCAGCCAACTCCCCGATATGCGGCGCCGCCATCTCAGCTGCTGCCGTCGGCGTCGGCGCCCGCAAATCGGCGACAAAGTCGGCGATCGTAAAATCTGTTTCATGGCCGACAGCAGAAATAATTGGAATTTTTGAGGCAAAGATGGCGCGGGCGACGATTTCTTCATTGAACGCCCACAGTTCTTCGATCGAGCCGCCGCCGCGGCCGACAATGAGCACATCGACCCCGCCGAACGCATTCGCCCGCTCGATGGCGCGCACGATCGACAGCGCCGCCCCGTCCCCTTGAACGAGCGCTGGAAACAAAATGACTTTGGCGAGCGGATAGCGGCGGCGAATCGTCGTCATAATATCGCGCACCGCCGCTCCCGTCGGCGACGTGACGACGCCGATGCAGCGCGGGAAGGCCGGAAGCGGCTTTTTATGAGCCGGGGAAAACAGCCCTTCCGCCTCGAGCCGCTGCTTCAACTGTTCGTAGGCTAAATATAAGCTTCCGACGCCTTCCGGCTGCATTTCTTTCACATACAGCTGATAGTTGCCGTTCGGTTCATAGACGGAAATTTCCCCGCGCACGAGCACGCTCATCCCGTCTTCGGGGCGGAACGGCAAATGCTGATTGTAGCCCGCGAACATGACGGCGGCGATGCGCCCTTGGCTGTCTTTCAACGTAAAATACATATGGCCGCGCGCATGCTGCTTAAAGTTCGAAATCTCACCTTTCACCCATAGATCGCGCAAATGCGGGTCGACGTCAAACTTGCGCTTAATGTACTTCGTCAGCGCCCCGACCGTCACATATTTGACTTCCACTGCACTTGCCCTCACTTTGCGGCCAGCTGCCGGGCCGCTTCAATCGTGTTGTGCAAGAGCATCGTAATCGTCATCGGCCCGACCCCGCCCGGCACCGGCGTAATATAGCCGGCCACTTCTTTCACGGCGTCAAAATCGACATCGCCGCATAGTTTGCCGTTCTCAAGCCGGTTGACGCCGACGTCGATGACGACCGCTCCAGGCTTGACATGGTCTGGGCCAATGAGACGCGCCTTGCCGACAGCGACGATTAAAATGTCCGCCTGTCGGGTGATGGCGGCCAAATCCGGCGTTTTCGAGTGGGTGTAGGTGACGGTCGCGTGTTCGCGCAAAAACAGCTGGCCGACCGGCTTGCCGACGATGTTGCTCCGGCCGACGACGACAACGTGCTTGCCGGCGATCTCGATGCCGACGGACTTCACCATCGCCAAGACGCCATGAGGAGTGCACGGGAGAAACGCTCGTTGGCCGATCATCATTTTTCCGACATTGATCGGATGAAATCCGTCGACATCTTTTTCCGGCGCGATCGTTTCAATGACCGACCATTCGCGAATATGTTCCGGCAGCGGCAGCTGCACCAAAATGCCGTGCACGGCCGGATCGGCGTTTAACTCGTGGATTTTCTCAAGCAGCGTCTCCTCCTCAATTGTCACTGGAAAGGTATAAAGAAATGAGCGAATGCCGACTTCGGCGCACGCCTTTTGTTTTCCTTTTACATACGAATGCGACGCCGGATCGTCGCCGACAAGAATGACGGCCAATCCCGGCTCGATGCCGTCCGCTTTCAACCGCGCCGCTTGATCTGCCAAGTTGGTGCGAATCGTTTTCGCCAATTCCGTTCCGCTAATGATTTGTGCTGTCATTGTGTTTCGTTCCCCTCTCCTCGTTCATCATTCAATATCAGCCCGCTATGCGGCCGGTTTTATTTTTGCAGCGCCGCTTTCACTTTCGAAAGCACGCCGTTGACAAAACTTCCAGATTTCGAATCACCGAATTTTTTCGCCAGCTCGACCGCTTCATCGAGGCTGACGCTCACCGGCACATCATCGGCGTATTTCATCTCGTACGTTGCCATGCGCAAAATGGCGCGGTCAACGTTGGCGACGCGTTCAAGCGTCCATTTTTCCAAATTGGCGCGCAACAGCTCGTCAATTTCCTCCTGGTGCTCGACGACGCCAAAGACGAGCTGGCGCAAAAACGGATCGATGTCGCCGCCGCCCGTGACATTGTGGAGCGCCTCATCTGGAGGAATACGCCCGACATCGATTTGGAACAGCGCCTGCAGCGCCTTTTCCCGTGCTTCATGCCGCTTCATTGCGCTCCCCCTTTCCAAAAAAACGAACATTCACAATGAAATCATATCATATTTTTCGGAAAAAACCAGCCTTTTCCCACAAATCATTAGCGCTGCTGCTGGCGGCGCCAACGGCCTCGTTCATTACAATAACAAACTTTGGCGAAAAAAACAAAAGGCGGCTGCCGAAAAAGCAGCTGCCTTGCCATGGATCACTGTTCGACCGCACCTTGTTCCTGCTTGCCGCCCTCAAACTGGATGCCGACGATATGAACGTTCACTTCGCTCGCCTCAAGGCCGGTCATATTCCAAAGCGCCTGGCGCACGTTTTCCTGCGCTTTTTTCGCCACGTTCGGAATCGATGCGCCAAACTGGACGAGGCAGTAAAGATCGATGACGACGCCGTCGTCGCGCAAATCAACCTTCACGCCTTTGCCATGGTGTTTCTTGCCGAACCGCTCAGCGACGCCGGCGGCGAAATTGCCGCGCATTTGCGCGATGCCGTCGACTTCCGACGCCGCGATGCCGGCGATCACCTCAATCACTTCCGGTGCAATTTCCACCCTGCCGAGCGCCGGGTACGCTTGCTCTGTTTCAAAGACATGCTCAGACATAAGGCACCTCCTATTCCGCCTTCATAATATCATATAACTCCAAAAACTTCGTATTAAACTCGCCGCTTTGAAATTTCTCATGCTCCATTAGTTTTATGTGGAACGGAATCGTCGTATGAATGCCTTCGATGATAAACTCCGAAAGCGCCCGTCTCATGCGGGCGATCGCTTCCTCGCGCGTCGGAGCGTGGACGATCAATTTGGCGATCATCGAATCGTAATACGGCGGAATCGTATAGCCTGGATAGGCAGCCGAATCGACGCGCACGCCCGGGCCGCCCGGCGGCAAGTACATGGCGATTTTCCCCGGTGACGGCATAAAGTTTTTCGCTGGATTTTCGGCGTTGATTCGGCACTCGATCGCCCAGCCATTAAACGTGACGTCCTCTTGGGTGATCGACAGCTTTTCGCCGGCGGCGATGCGGATTTGCTCCTTTACTAAATCGACGCCGGTGATCAGTTCGGTGACCGGATGCTCGACTTGAATGCGCGTATTCATCTCCATGAAATAAAATTGCTTGTTCCGATGGTCATAAATAAATTCGACCGTGCCGGCGCCGGTGTAGTTGACCGCTTTTGCCGCCTTGACGGCCGCCTCGCCCATCTTCCGACGCATCTCGTCGTCAAGCGCCGGTGACGGCGCTTCCTCGACGAGTTTTTGCAGCCGGCGCTGGATTGAGCAGTCGCGTTCTCCCAAATGAATCGTATTGCCGTACGAATCGGCGAGCACTTGAATTTCGACATGGCGGAAATCTTCGATATATTTTTCAATATAAACGCCCGGATTGCCAAACGCCGTCGCCGCTTCCTGCTGGGTGATGTTGATGCCTTTGATCAACTCTTGTTCGTCGCGGGCGACGCGGATCCCTTTCCCGCCGCCGCCGGCCGTCGCTTTAATGATGACCGGATAGCCGATCTCTTCGGCAATCGCCCGCGCCTCATCAAGACTTTCGATGACCCCGCGCGACCCAGGCACGATCGGCACGCCGGCTTCGCGCATCGTCTCGCGGGCGATGTCTTTAATGCCCATTTTTGCAATCGCTTCCGGGCTTGGGCCGATAAATGTTACGTTGCATTCGCGGCACAGCTCGGCGAACGCTTCATTTTCGGCCAAAAACCCGTAGCCGGGGTGGATGGCGTCACAGCCAGTCAGCGTAGCAACGCTCATAATATTGGTAAAGTTCAAATAGCTGTCTTTGGAAGCGGTCGGCCCGATGCAATACGCCTCATCAGCTAGCTGCACGTGCAAAGCGTCGCGGTCGGCTTGCGAAAAGACAGCGACCGTCTCAATGCCAAGCTCGCGGCAGGCGCGGATGATGCGGACGGCGATTTCCCCGCGGTTCGCCACCAACACTTTTTTGATCATCGTCCGTTCTCTCCCTTATTCAGGCTTGACTAAAAACAACGGCTGGCCGTATTCGACGAGCTGGCCGTTTTGCACGAGCACTTCGACAATTTCGCCATCGACTTCCGCTTCAATTTCATTAAACAGCTTCATCGCCTCGATAATGCAAACGACCGTATCTTTTTTCACTTTGTCGCCCGGCTTGACATACGGCGGCTTGTCCGGCGCCGGCGCCGCGTAAAACGTGCCGACCATCGGCGATGTAATTTGGTGCAAGTTGCCTTCAGCGTCCGGCTTCACTTCTTTGGCCGCCGGCGTTTCCGCTTTCGGCGCCGGCTCTTCTGGGGCCGCCGCTTGAACTGAAGCAGCTGCTGGAGCTGGTTCGACCGCCGCCGGAGCAGCAGGCGCCGGCTGTGCGACCGCCGCCTGTACGGCCACGGCCGGTGCAACGGCCACAGCAGCCGTTGCTTTTTTCATATGTACTTTCGTTTCGCCTTGTTCGTATACGAATTCGTCGATCGAGGACTGGTCGACCAAGCGGATCAATTCACGGATTTCTTGAATTTTCATCGATCTCACACCTTTCTCCAAGTATCGTGCAGCCCGTTCCTGGCAGGCGGTTTCAAATGTGCTCATAACGATTATACACACAACCGTAGGGCAAACAAAAGACTTTTCCACAAAAAAAAGAAGCTGCCCCAAAGAGCAGCGCGTTCATCCCGCCGGCTGAAACTCAACCGTCACGTATTCAGCATCGGGCATTTCTTTTTTCACCATATGAATGACTTCATTCGCCGATTTGGCTGAGCTTTGTTTCGCTTTGATCGTCACGCGCACTTGGTTGTCATCCGCGCGCACGAGCACATCCTCATAGCCGCCTTTCGATTTAATGAGCGTCTCCAATGTCGCTTCTTTTTCAGACAGTGCTTGCAATTTTTCAATTTTGTCGAGCGCCTCATTTTTTTCTTCCGGCGTCGCATTCGCCGACGCAACGATGGCGTTCAATTCGTCGCGCAGCCGGCTCCGCTCGTCCTCAATTTTCATGCGCAGCGCCGTAAACAAATCGTCGCCCGTTTCTCCGGCTGTGGATGGTTTTTTCGCCTCTTCGACGGCGACGCTCGGCTGATCGGTCGTTTTTTCTGTTTTCTCATTGGCCGTCAACGCCGGGCTGTTGCCCATATCCTTCGGCGCGGTCACATAATAGACCGACAGCACGACGACCAAGCTCAACATCGTCAACAGCCATACCGTTTGTTTTTTCAACATGCCGATCTCCTCCCCTTTACCCGGTCATTTTTTCGGCAAGACAGCGACGCGGTAGCTCGGAACGTTTAACACGCGCGTCACCGCCTCGACGATCCATTTTTTGATTTGCAAATTGTCCGCCCCTTTGGCGACAACGAGCACGCCGCGGATGTCCGGCTTTTTGGTGGCGATGACAAGCGGCGTTTCCTCCTCGCCGTTGTGGATAATGATTACTTCTTCGTTTGTCGACTGATTTTCAATCGTCCGCTTCCCGCCTTCCTTGTCGCTCTCTTCGGTCGTTTGCTGTTGGGTGGAACGCTTTTTCTCGTACAGTTTCAGCTCCGTTGAATCGAGATTGACGACGACGGTGACATCGTCCACCCCTTCAATCGCCTCGAGCGCGGCTTTCAGTTCTTTTTCGTACCGCTCCTCATAGGCGGCGATCACTTTTTCCTTCGTCTCCTTGCTCGCCAAAAACGCCGGCTCGGCTGGAGCGGACGGCTGCCCGACGGAAGATTTTGATGCAGCCTCCTCCCCATTGTTCGTCCAATGGCTTGCCGCCATCAAGGCGACCCCGGCCAACAGCAGGACGACGACGTACGAAAACGGCCATTTTTTCTGCGCTCCTTCTCCTTCCCCGTCTTTCGGCGATGAAGAAAAGAGCCGTTTGATGTGCGGCAGCATCCCCCCTATTCCCTCCCCCTAAATTGCACGTCAATTTTATCTTCATCGATTTCCCATCGACCGGCGAGAAAAGCGCGCACCTCCTCAGCCAGCGAAACATCTCCCTCCGATGAAGCCGGCGGTTTCGTCGTATCGATGACGACCGGCTCCACCGCCCCGGCCGGCCGCTGTTTCGAAAGGACGACTTCAATCGTCTTGATGTCATCCGGCATGCGCCAGTCGTCGCGCGGCTTGGCGTAAACGTTGACATCCGCTTTCAGTCCATACTTTTCCATCAACTCCTCATTTGCATCGTTTTCGAGCTGGACAGCCATTTGTTCTAAAATATATGCGCGTTGCGAGGCTTGTATTTCTTTTTTCTGCTGTTCGATTTGATTTTTTATCTCCTCTTCCCCCTCGCGGCCGTCGGAAACACGGGCGAGCGCTGAAGCGACGAGCTGCTCGGGATCAACGGAAGCAAGCCGAAGCACCGGGGCGAGCATCACAAGAAGCAGCATGAGCCCGACAGCCATTTTGACATATTTTTGCATCGTCCCCGACGGCAGCAAAAAATCGATGATGACAGCAAACAACAAAAACAAAATGATGTTCGTCACCCACTCAATGACTAGTTGCATAGCGCTCCCCCTAGCGGACCATCATCGTAATGTTCCCGGCCATCACCATGACGGTGAGACTGAGGAAAAACATGAGCGATACGATCAAAAGCGCCGCAAGCACGTAGGCGATGCTTTTGCTGATGATGTTGAGGCAGGAAAGCACCGGTCCGCCGCCAAGCGGCTGCAGAAGAGCGGCCGACAGCTTGTAGACGATGACGATGGCGAAAATTTTCACCGCTGGAAAGATGGCGATCATCAGCAAAATCGCCACCCCGACCAATCCGACGGCGTTTTTCAGCAGCATTGAAGCGGCGACGACCGTATCGGCGGCATCGGTAAACAGCTTGCCGACGACCGGGATGAAATTGCCGGTCACAAATTTCGCCGCCCTCAGCGCCACGCCGTCAGCCACAGCTGCGGTCGCCCCGCGCACGGACATGACGCCAAGAAACACGGTCAAAATGAGGCCGAGCAGACCAAGGGCCACTTTGTTGAGCAAATCGGCGAGTTGAGTCGCCTTGTACCGGTCGCTGAGCGTGCTGACGACCGAAAGCAGTGCCGCGAGCAGCAAAAGCGGCAAGGTGACATATTCAACGACCGTGCCGGTGGTGTTCATCACAAACAAAATGATCGGGTGGAAAAACGCCGCCGACACGACCCCGCCCGAAGAGGCGAGCAGCGCCAGCAGCAGCGGAATGAGGGCGATGATAAAATGGCTCATCGTCCGCACCGCCTCGAGCGCATAATCCGCGGCGAGGCGAAAGCTGTTTAAGGCAATCAACAAGAGCACCATATAGACGACCGCTTGGGCGATTTTGCTCACTTCCTGTTGAGCGAACGCGTTTTGCAACGATTGCAGCACCGCGCTGAACACAGAGAGCAAAATGAGCGTGCCGAGCAGCTTGCCGTTCACTTGCAGTTCATAAAACAAATAGCGGGCGAGCGCCTTCAGCCACTCCACCGGCGACCATTGCTTGTCGCCGCTTAAAAAATCGGTGAGCGACCCTTTTTCGCTTTCCGGCAAAAACCCGCCGTACTCGCTGACGATCGTTTCCCAATAGCGGCGGATATCGCTCACATCAAGCTGGGCGAGTTGCTCGCTGACCGACGGTCCATCGCTTGCGGCTTGTACGACCAACGGACAAAAAAAGAGAGAAAGCAGCCCGACAATAAGGAACGCTGTTCGCTTCAATCCGTCCCCCTCCTTAGCGCGCCGCCGGGATGAGGCCGATGACCGCTTCGATGATCGCAGTTAAAATCGGAACAGCCAGCGCCAAAATGACGATTTTGCCGCCAAGCTCAATTTTGGCGGCGATCGCCCCTTGACCGGCGTCTTTGGAAATTTGTGCGGCAAACTCGGCAATGTAGGCAATGCCAATGATTTTCAACATCGTCTCAAAATACACCATCTGAATATGCGCGCCTTCCGCCATTTTTCGCAGCATCGCCAAAATCGCGCTGATTTGATCAACGAGCAACAGAAAAATGGTGCAGCCGACAAATACGGTCAACAAAAAAGCAAGATTCGACTTTTGCTCCTGCAGCAGCACGACCAAAAACGTCGCGATCAACCCGAGGCCAACGATTTGCAAAATGTCAATGGCCGATCCCTCCTACCCGCGGAACAAAAAGACATCCTTGATTTTTTGGAACAAATCGCTGACAATGGAAGCGACCATAAACAAAATATAAATAAAGCCGAGCAGCGTCACCCATTGGGCGTATTCTTTCCTCCCCATCTGATCGAGCACCGTATGCAAAAACGCGATGACGATGCCGACGCCGGCGATTTTCAAAATGAGATCGACATCGATGCCCATTCTCCTGCCTCCTGTCTACATGAGTAAAATGACGAGCAGCAGGCCGGCCAACACGCCTAAACTTTTCGCCATCTTGGCATAGCGCGCTTGGTTGTCGAGCGCTTCTGCCTCCTCCCGCTCCAAATGGGCGAGCGCTAAAGCGATCTGCTTTTGCTGGGTGAGCCGGTCGTATTGGCCAAGCGTAGCGCCAAATTGTTTCATCACTTCAAACTCCCCTTGCTTTAGGGCGGTTTTTCCCCATACGGCCCGCATGCTTTTTTCCCATGCCTCGGCGGCGCTCGTCTCTTCCGCGTCAAGCGCAGCGGCAAACCGCTCGAACAATTCGGATAACGGGGCGGCCGTTTGCCAGGCAAGATGCGCCGCAGCATCGGCAAGCGGCGTATGGCCGTACATCACTTCCGCCTCAAGCGCCCTTAACGCCGCTTTCAGCTGACGGAGCTGGCGCGGCCGCTCGTGCAACACGCGGGCGGCGGCAAACCCAAGCCATGTTGAGGCGACAAGAATCAACAAAGCGCCAAACCATTTCATCTGCTTGCCACCACCCGTTCATACAACACTGCTCCGCTGGCGTCGAGAATGCGCCAGATCGAACCGGGGCGGGGAACGTTCGACAGCTCAATAAACCGTTCGAACACTTGTTGTTCCATCACCGGGCGCAATGTTGGCCGCTGCCAGACGTCTTGGATGCTGCGGCCGTGCACGGTCGTCCATACAGAGACACCGGCGTTCGCCGCCTCAAGCACCGCCTCGCTGTCCTCCTCGCGCCCAATTTCGTCGACAATCATGACATCAGGGCTCATCGAGCGGATCATCATCATCATCCCTTCCGCTTTCGGGCAGGCATCCAACACGTCAAGGCGCGGGCCGAACGAAAATTGGGGAATCCCTTTCACACAGCCAGCAATTTCTGACCGTTCGTCAACGATCGCCACCTTTTGCGCTGGAATGCCGCTCACCCCGCTGCTGATCAAGCGCGCCGCATCGCGCAGGAGCGTCGTTTTTCCTGTCTGCGGCGAGCCGATGATCATCGTATGACGCCAGCGGCCGTCATACACATACGGAATCAACGGTTCGGCGATGCCAACTTGCTCTTTGGCGATGCGGATATTAAACGAGGAGACATCGCGGATCGCTTTCACCTTCCCGCCCTCGGTAATGACCTTGCCGGCCAGCCCGACACGATGCCCCCCCTCAATCGTCATAAACCCGCGCTTCAACTCTTCTTCGACGGCATAGATCGAATAATGGCTCAATTTGTTGAGCAAATGCACGCCGTCTTCTTTTGTCACCTCATACGGCAGCAACCGGGCCGTTCCGTCGACGATGACCTCAAGCGGCCGGGAGACGCGGATGCGGATTTCTTCGATTCCGCGGCGCCTTGAAGAAAGATGGTGTTGCAATACAGCGGCGATCGTTTTCGGCAAAATTCCCCATACCGCTTCCATGGCCCTCCCCCTTTTCTTGTGGACTAGTTCATATGTATGGGCGGAATGCGCCGTTTATGCCTTACTTGTAAATGCCGATCAAAATAAGCGCCACCCCAAGCGCCACAAGCCCGAGCCGGGAAAACGAGAGCTCGTCCGCCACCGAAAACAGCCCGATCGCCGTCGTTGCAATGAGCACAGTTGGACCGACGACAGCAAGCGCTGCGTTGATGGCAAGCGCTTTTTTCACGTCATTGAACACAAGCATCAACAACGCCGCACTCAGTTCAATCAGCGCCGACATCATCCGCATGCCGGCCATGGCCATAACGGACGGATCGAGCGACCGCAGCCAATGTTTCATGTCTTCCTCCTGGTTTCACCAAATGGGATCGATTAGTACAAACGTATGCGGAAACAAGCCGTTTCAGAAGAAGTTTTTGCTGAGGAAAACGATGGGGAAAGCCAAGCGGCATCCATTTCGCGCATAAAAAACACCGCCCCGGAAGGTGTCCGGGACGGTGCCTGTCGGGCTTGCGCTTACGCCCGCGAAACGTACGTGCCGTCGGCCGTATTAATGATGAGCGTGTCGCCTTCGTTGACGAAAAACGGCACTTGAACGACAAGGCCGGTTTCGAGCTTGGCCGGCTTCGAACCGCCGGAAGCGGTGTCGCCTTTAATGCCCGGCTCCGTTTCGACCACTTTCAGCTCGACGGTGTTCGGCAGCTCGACGCCGATCGTTTCGCCTTGGTACATCATAATAAAGACTTCCATATTCTCTTTCAAGAACTTCAGTTCATGCTCGATCTGTTTCGCCGGCAGCTCGATTTGCTCGTACGTTTCCATGTCCATGAAAACATGTTGGTCGCCGTTGGCGTACAAATATTGCATTTTGCGCGTGTCGATTTGCGCCCGGTTCACTTTTTCGCCGGCGCGGAACGTCCGCTCTTGAATGGCGCCGGTGCGCAAATTGCGCAGCTTCGAACGGACGAACGCCGCCCCCTTGCCCGGCTTGACGTGCTGGAACTCAAGGACGCGCCAAATCTCGCCGTCCACCTCAATCGTAAGCCCTGTGCGAAAATCGTTGACTGAAATCATTGGACGAAATCCTCCTCACGCAATCCATTATAAAATGATCAGTTCTTTTGGCGAATGGGTGAGCGCTTCGTTCCCATCAGCGGTGATGACCGTATCGTCCTCGATGCGCACCCCGCCAAGCCCCGGGATGTAAATGCCCGGCTCGACGGTGACAACCATGCCTGGCTCAAGCACGACATCCGAACGGACCGAAAGCGTCGGCCCTTCGTGAATTTCCAGTCCAATCCCATGGCCGGTCGAATGGCCGAAATAGTCGCCATACCCTTTTTCACGGATGTAATCGCGCGTCAGCGCATCGGCTTCCTTGCCGGTCATGCCCGCTTTCAACCCGTTCATGCCTCGTTGCTGCGCTTCAAGGACGATGTCATAAATGGTGCGCAACTCCGCGCTAATGTCGCCAACGGCGACCGTTCTTGTGAGATCGGAACAATACCCTTTGTAATAGGCCCCGAAATCGAGCGTAACGAGCTCGCCGCGCTCGATCGTTTTCTCTGACGCCACGCCATGCGGCAGCGCCGAACGATAGCCGGAGGCAACGATCGTGTCAAAGGAGGACGAAGACGCCCCTTGCTTGCGCATAAAAAATTCCAACTCATTCGCCACTTCGATTTCTTTGACGCCTGGGCGGATGAACGACAAAATGTGCGAAAACGCCGCATCTGCGATTTCCGCCGCTTCCTTTAATATCTTAATCTCTGCCTCTGACTTAATCAAGCGCAATTTTTCCACCAGCCCAGACGTTGGCACAAGATCAGCGCCGATGGCTTCTTCATACCCCTTATAGGCGGCGTAGGTGACATGTTCCTGCTCAAAACCGAGCCTTCCGATGCCAAGCCGCTTTACCTGATTGGCGATTTCTTCGATGATCGGTCCGCTGTGCTGGACGACTTCAAACCCTTCCGCTTGCTTGGATGCTTGTTCGACGTAGCGGAAGTCCGTAATCAACACCGCCCCTTGACGGCTGACAAGCACGGCGCCGGCTGTGCCAGTAAACCCGGTTAAATAGCGGCGGTTGTAACCGTTTGTCACCAAAAACCCGTCAATGTGCTGCTCGTCAAGAAGCGCCCGAAGCTTTTCCAGCTTTTCCATGTCCCCTTCTCCTCTTCCCTGAAAGTGTGCTCTTCTCCACCGCTGCCTTCGACAAGAGCGGAGAATGTTCGCGACCAAGATGACACTAAAGATTTCGTAGGCGCGCCAGTTTCACGCAGCGCCCGCAGTAAATCATGGGCTGATGCCGAAACGTGCAAAAACCTTCTTTATTTTACCATAAAGATGATGGTTTCCGCTAGACGTCCGCTTGGCGCTTGATGCGGCGCCCGCTTCAGCGGCCGGAGCGAAACGGCGCTTCATCCGCTTCCTTCTCTCGCCGCCTCTTTCCCCACGTTGGGAGACGGACGGTTCATTTCCTGTGTTTCAAAAGAGATGGAATAGCCAACAAACACGCCGTATAAAATGTATAGGCAAAGCGTCGTAATGATCGTATTGGCTTCTAAATCAGCCACCGGATGGACGTTCGGAAAGAGCGGGTTAAACAAATAAAAGACAACAGCCCAAAGCGCCGCGCCGTATAAGCCCCCCGCCCACATGCCGCGAATGTTTCGCAACAGCGCGTAATACAAAAGCGCCGCCGCAATGGAGATGAGGCCGATCAGCACGATGGCCGCGTAATTGCCGGCTTTCCCGTATTTCCAGCCGCCGGCAACCCACGGAATGAGAATCATGTTCGGGCTGATTTCACTGAAGTGGAAAAAATAGGCCAAATAGCCGATCAAGCTCCAAAACACCCCGCCGACAAACCCAATGATGATCGTTTTTTGCATGAGTGTCATCGGCCGCTCCGTCTTCTCTTGCTCCAGTTTCTCTTTTTGTTCCGCCATCATCGTGCACCTCCTTGTCTGTTAGTATGACCGACAGCCGGCCGCCCCATGAATCAAGCGAAAAAATGATCTCTCTTGTGTAAATAATGGATTTTTTGGAAAACATAACAGTAGCATCAACCTAGAGGTTTCCGGATGTTTCTTGTAGAATAAAATAATAAACATAAAAAATAGGTTGGTGTTGGCCTGATGAAACAAATGGAGAAACCGTTATACGGCGGTCAGGCGGTCGTGGAAGGGGTGATGTTTGCCGGCAAGACGCACTCAGTCACCGCGATTCGCCGCCATGATGGGACGATTGACTATTTCACCCTGCCTCGCCGCAGCCATCCGACGCTGGCTGCCCTGAAGAAAATTCCATTTGTCCGCGGCATTGTCGCCATCATTGAAGCGAGTGCGAACGGGGCGAAACATTTGCAGTTTGCGAGCGAACAATATGAATCCTCTTCAGACGACGAACAGACGGTCGACGAGAACCGCTCGAAATTCAAGCTCATTCTCGGCGCCGCCGCAATCGGCGTGCTGTCGTTTTTGTTCGCCAAAACATTGTTTACGCTCATCCCGGCGCTCGCCGCTGCCGCCTTTAAACCGCTCGTATCGGGGAAAACGGGGCAAATTTTGCTTGAAGGCGCCTTTAAGCTCGCTCTTTTGCTCGGCTACATTTACTTTATATCGTTGACGCCGCTTGTTAGGCGCGTTTTCCAATACCATGGGGCGGAACATAAAGTGATCAACGCCTTTGAAGCAGGATGGCCGCTCACGGTCGAGCATGTCCAGCGCGCCTCGCGCCTTCACTACCGATGCGGCAGCAGCTTCATTTTATTCACCGTCATCGTCGGCCTGTTCCTTTATTTGTTTGTGCCGACGGATCCGCTTTGGCTGCGGATCGTAAACAGGCTTGCCTTAATTCCTGTCGTGCTTGGCGTTTCGTTTGAAGTCTTGCAGTTTACAAATAAATTGAGGGATATTCCGTTGCTCCGCTGGCTTGGCTATCCCGGGCTATGGTTGCAGCGGTTGACGACAAAAGAACCGGACGATGACCAAGTGGAAGTGGCCATCGCCTCGTTTCAGCGGCTTCTCCATTTGGAAGCGGAAGCCGAAAAGAAACAAGCGGTGCAGTAATCGATCAAAGGGGGTGGACTCATTGCGGCGCCGGGCCATTCATCCGCTTGTCGGGCTTATGATTTTGCTTGGAACGCTTGGCATTGTCTATACCCTTTTTGCCCATCCGACGGTGCTGTTCCGCCAGCTGTTGTTTGTTGCGCTGTTTTTGGCCGCCATTTATCTCTTCTACCGGTTCGTATACCAACGCCGCACCGATCAAGAACGGTTATCGTATTTAAAGGCGGTGCGGCAGTCGAAAAAGCTCCATCCCCGCTCCGGGCGCAAACAAGCAAAGCCGGCGAAACTGAAGCGGCCGCTGAAAAAACGGACGGCCATTCCGCATTTGACCGTGATCGAGGGCAAAAAAGGCAAAAAAAAGAATCGAGCTTCGTTTTAGCTTGATTCTTTTTTTGTTTGAAAGGCGGCTAATCTCGCTGCACCGTTGCCGTCATTCCGTCTAGTACGTCCATTGGCGCAAAAACTGCCGCGTCCGCTCGCGCCCATAGTCGATCAGACGCCGGCGCGATTCCGGATCGATGGAAAATTCGGTGGAAATGACGTTGTCCACCGGCAAAAAGACGATGTTTTTTTCATGGCGGCGCGAAACATATCGGGCGTCATGCGCCTCTCTCATTGCCGCAAACAGCGCTTCATACAAGTCGAGCGCATTGGCGATGGTTCGTTTCGGCCGCTCGCCTGGCTTCGGGCTCAGCTGAACGCCGAGCACCGGCCGTTTTTTCTTCTTTTCCTCATCAAACAAAAACAGAGGAAAATTGCTCAGCACCCCGCCGTCGACGATGAGGGATGCGCCGTTTCTCCCGTGAAGACGGACCGGCTCGAAAAAGTACGGGATGCTAATGCTCATCCGTACGGCCTTGGCGATCGAAAACAACCCGGGGTCAATGCCGTATACAGCCAAATCGTCCGGCAGCACGACGAGGCGTCCGTTTGTCACATCGGAAGCGACGATATACAAACTGCCAGCCGGCACATCTTGAAACGTCCGCACACCGCGGGCGGCCAGCGCCTCCTCGAGCCATCGCTCAAACGCCTTTCCTTGGTACAACCCAAGATGCCAATAAAGGCGCACCCATTTCCAAAGCGGAAACGGAATCCATAGGGGCCGTTCATCCAAAAAATGCTCCAGCTCCAGCTCTTCCAGCAGTTGAGCGATGTCGCGGGCGCTGTAACCCGCCGCCAGCAGCGCCGAAAGCAGCGACCCCGCGCTCGTTCCGGCAAGCCTCTTCCAGCGAAGCCCTTTTTCTTCAATCGCTTCGTACGCCCCAAGCAACGCAAACCCTTTCACTCCGCCGCCGGAAAAAACGATGTCAATGTCCACCGCAGCCTCTCCTTTCTCGCTGTTTATACAATATGTAAGAGAAAGAAGCGGCGTTTAGTACGGCAAACAAAAAAGAGCAAGCAGCCGCTTACTCTCCTTGTTCATTGCGCTTTTGGACATCGCGGAGCGCTTGGACGCGGCGTTCGTCCTCTTGAAAATATTGGACTAAATCGCCGATCCGGTCGATGGCGTTCCAGCTCAAATGATGCTCAATCCCTTCCACATCGCGATAGATGTTTTCTTCGCTGACGCCGATCAAACGGAGAAACTGTTCAAGCAGCTCATGGCGGTAAACAAGCCGCTGGCCGATCTTTTTTCCTTTTGGCGTCAAGACGAGTCCGCGATATTTCTCATACACTAAATACTCATCTTTATCGAGCTTTTGCACCATTTTCGTCACCGAGGAGGGATGGACGGACAACGCTTCAGCGATGTCAGAAACACGGGCATAGCCCTTTTCTTCGATCAAGATGTAAATTTGTTCAATATAATCTTCCATGCTCGGTGTCGGCAACAGCTGTCCCCCCTGCCACGTTTGCCTGTCATAAACGAATCCGTCTAGGCCAATCGCATCTTCGCACCGCTCCGGCCTCTCGACAGACAGAAAATAGCAATCAATCCTATTATATCATGAAGTGTCCATTACGTAAAATATTGCACTGCAGATGG
>NZ_BCQG01000050.1 GCF_001544315.1 Geobacillus jurassicus NBRC 107829 | reverse complement strand
CAGCTCCAGCGACTGTTTGTCATACAAGAAAAAGTAGTAGACCGAATACAGCAGCTGAAACAGAACATACGGAACGAGCAGCTTTTTCGTCACTTGCCAATTTCGTTTTCTCTTTGTTCTCCCTTCATTTTAGTTGACGAGTCTTCGAGTCTGCCACAACTAGTTAGCAATATAAGGGTTGAGGAAATAATGATGAGGAAAAGTTTGAGAATACCATATTTCACATTGACACCCCTTTTTAGTAATTTTTATATATTCGGATATAATTATTTCATTTTTTTGTCAATAGAAAGATAACTGTTTTTTGCATTGGTGGAAGTGAATGTTATGCAAGGAATGCGTACATGCCGATGGAGGGAAAACGGTTTACCGGCTTGGGAAAATGAAAGGTGAAAGACAGTGGCAACCCTCGTTGCCATATGGTATAATGATCGAAGAAAACAACGTTTACCATTGGAGTGACCAACATGAACATCGGCTTTGGAGAAATTGCGCTCATCGTCTTTTTCGCTTTGCTCATTTTCGGGCCGAAAAAGCTGCCGGAGTTAGGACAAGCGGCTGGAAAAACGCTGCGCGAATTCAAAAACGCGACAAAAGGCATCATCGATGACGACGAGGCGACAAAAGCGCAAAAATAAGGGGTTGGGTCTAGAGGCCTAGCCTCTTATTTTTTGCTTTGTCGGCCATGTTCCTCCGCCGCAAAAAAGAGACAAGCTCTGCCGAGAAGGGTCATATACATATATTATGGAGGCATGTTGGCCTGCTGGGATAAGGTCGGTGGCGGAGGGGTTCATGATGATCAAAAAAATGGCGGCGATCATCGTCGGCAGCCTGCTCCTTGGCGTCGGCATCAACGTCTTTTTCGTCCCTCACCATTTGCTTGATGGGGGGATGATCGGGCTCGGGCTGATCGCCAAATACGTGTGGCACGTTCAGGCGGGGTTGACGATGATCGTCTTAAGCGTCCCGCTTTATGTAGCGGCCTGGTTTTATTACCGCCCGTTTTTTTACAACAGCTTGCACGGGCTTTTATTTTCATCATGGATGATTGACGTATTGTCCGTTTTGCGCGGCGTGATCGTGTTGGATCCGCTTCCAAGCGCGGTCATCGGCGGGATGCTCGTCGGCGCGGGCATCGGCTTGATGTTGCGCGAGGAGACAAGCACGGGCGGAACAGACTTGCTCGCCCAGTTTATCGCCAGGCTGACGAACTGGAACGTCGGGGTGGTCATTTTTATCATTGACGCCTGCATTATTTCAGCCGGAAGCATCGTCATCGATTCCGTGCCGTTTGTCCACTCGCTTGTCGTCGTCACGGTCGTCGGGGCTGTGACGACGATGTTGACGCGCGAAAAAACGATGGGGGTATAGCCCGAATCCCCATCGTTTTTCGTTTCAGCGAAAAATAAAGCACGTCTATATAGAAAGATGTATCACCACCTGTTTATGCGGGTGGTTCGGCGGCAGCCGTTTTGACGTTTGCTGTCAGGAAGATCTGCGCCAATGTCGTTGGCAAAGAGGCTGCCTTATTGTGAAGCACCGGTTATCGCTTGGCGAGCTCAAGCGCGCGGTAGACGTTAATCAGCCCATAGCCGTAATACGGATCTTTTCCTCTCTCCCCCAAATCGTCAGCGCTTTCGAGAATAATGTCGCGCACTTCATCGTTCGAAAGCCGCGGGTTGATGGAGCGGATCAAGGCGGCGAGCGCGGTGACGTGCGGCGCGGCCATCGATGTGCCGGAAAGCGCGGCGTACCGGTGGCCGGCAAACGTGCTGGCGATGTTCGTTCCAGGCGCGACGACGTCCACATAGTCGCCGTAGTTGGAATAAAGCGCATAGGAAAGATCCGGGTTGACAGCCCCAACGCTGATCACTTCTGGATAGGCGGCGGGAAAGCTCGCCTGCGACGTGCTGTCATTGCCGGAAGCGGCGACAAGCACGACATCATGAGCGTCGGCGTAGCGGATCGCTTCTTCGAGCACCGAGGACGGTTGGTAGTTGCCAAGGCTTAAGTTGATGACTTTTGCCCCGTGGTCGACCGCCCAACGAATTCCTTTCGCTACATCAATGCTTGTTCCATAGCCGTCCGCATTTAATGCTTTGACTGCCATGATTGGGTTGAACCATGTCATGCCGGCGACTCCTTCGCCGTTGTTCGGCTGTGAGGCGATGATGCCGGCGACATGGGTGCCATGGCCGTTTTCGTCGTTCGGAGAGCGGTTGTCTGCCAATACGTTATATCCGCCGATAAGGCGGCGGGTTAAATCGGGATGGGTCAAATCGACCCCGCTGTCGATGATGGCGACAGGCACATTCCGCTTGCCGCGCGACAGCGTCCAACCAGCTTCCGTATGAATGGCCGGCAAGTTCCACTGGTAACGGGCGTAAAACGAATCGTTCGGCATCGGCACCGGCTTGTTCAACTCGTGTTGCATGTAAATGTAGTTCGGTTCGCAATAATCGACAATCGGAAGAGAGTGGAAATAGCGGCGCATCTCTTCATACGTTTGCCTGCGCGAGCGGAACACAAACACGTGATCGACCTGCTTGATGAGCTGGCCGGCGATGGCTGCCTCCATTTGTTGAAGGCGGCTTTCTGATGGCAATGCCCGAAAACGGACAGCGATCTCATTTGAAAAATAATGACTTCGATCGCCGCGGCGGTTATGGCGGATTTCCCGAATGTGCGGGTGCTCGTTCAGCTGCTGTTTCAGCCGTTCGCCTGCACTTAGGCTGTCCAACGCGACAACGGTCGGATGGGCGGGCGCGTCTTCGGTGTCAAACGGCTTAAGCCGAGGCGGAGCCGGGGCGTTTTCTTCTGGAGCCGGTCGCCCTAAGGCGGCTGCGGCAACGAGTAGAGCAACAACCGCGCTGGCCGCGGCCCATATTCGGTATCGGCGTTTCACGCTGTTCACCTCCTTCGTTGTTAGGATGAGCGAATGGCGGGCAAATCATGAAAAATGGGATTCCCCTGCAGAGGGCGAATCCCATTTGTACGTTCAGCGGCCGACCGATTGCAGCACTTGCTGCGCCGTCTGCAGATCGATGCGCAGCTGTTCTTGGACGTTGGTCGGATGGTAATACCCTTTGTTGACCATATATTGGCTGATTTGCTCATGAAACGCGATCGCATCGCTTAACTGTTGTTTTAACGTGTTGCGCACTTGCGGAGTCGATGCTTCAGCGATCGCCATTGCACATCCTTTAATGGCATTTTTTGCGCTGATGAGGCAGTCAGCGGCAATCATTTGGTCGTTCAATACGCCGGTTGGCGTCATTGTTGCCTGCATCATTGTTCCTCCTTTTTCCATTTACGATAATAAGTTTTGCAAGTCGCGGATGTGTTGCTGTGTCTTTTGCATGTCTTGTTGAATGAGCGATTTTAATTGCGGATCGCTTGCCATTTGCTGCATGGCCGCACTTTTGGCAAGACAGGTGTTTTTAAACATAAGCAGTTCATGCAATTCGAGCATTTCATGTGTTCCTGTCGCGTTCATTCCTCTCACCACCTTCCGTGACATAGTATGTGCCCGGTTGTTTGCTGTATTGATGGGGAACGATGGAAAAAGTGGGCCATGGCGCTTCGAGCGGTCGCGACAATCGGGAAAAGAAGGAGGACCGCGTGCTCAAGTTTTGCCTAGAGCGGGGCATACTATGGGCGCAATCCATTTCATGAAGGAGGTGGGTAAACGGGTGAGAAAAACAGTCATTGTGCTAAGCATTGCTGTTCTCCTTCTTTTGGCTGCCGGGGCTGTTCTTCTTTTGCGCCGAGGCGAGTATGCGTTTGTGCCGGATGGGAGCGATATTGCGCCGTATGAAGCGAGCAAACGGATTGGAATCGATGTGTGGGGGCGATGGATCGCAGCGGATGACAGCCGCATCCAAGCGTTGTCGGCCAAAAACGGGCATCTGCAAAAAGAGGAAGGGGCGGTTGTCGTCGATGACCGGTTGCTTCGTCTTGGCAAAGACGTGTTTTATAAAGAAACGTTCGGTAATGAAGTGTTTTTGACCGACATCATGGGCATTGTCGACGGGCCGCTGACGCTTGTCAATATGGCCAAAGCCATTGTCGCATTAAAAGGAGAAGGGACGACGAATTTGCGCGTGCCGCTTGCCGAAGATGTGACGATCGGCGGCCGCACATATAAAAAAGGCGAGTTGATCGACACCGGCATCGATGTCCCAAAAGGGTCATACTTGCCGCTCGGGATGCCGATCGTCACCGACGGCGGCCGCGTGCGCGTCGGCATCAGCTGCGCCGCCTGCCATGCGACCGTCGATCCAGTGACGAAAAAAGTGGTGGAAGGGGCGCCGAACAACGATTTGAATGCCGGGATGCTCATGGCATTGGCGACGAATTCCGCCGCTTATTTTACCCATGCCAATATTAGTTCGTTAAAGCAATACATTCGTTCGTTGGATCGGGAAATCATCGATTCGCACGGGCGCAAAGCGGCGCTGCCGGATCCGAAGCGGCTTGAGCGGGACGTGGATCGCATTTTTGCCAGCTGGCCGCGCGGCAATTTTGATTCGACGATCGATATGAAAGCGAATCCGGCGCAAATTCCGGATTCGTTTACGCGCGGCGACCATCCGTACGGGTGGAGCGGCTTTGCCGCCGCCGGCTCATTCCATGGCTTGGCCGCTTTCAGCAACAACGTGCATGCGCAAAACGCCGATTCGCTCGCGCAGGCAGAAATTAGCCAAGAACTGTTTGGCATTGACAAAGAAGTGTATATTGGCACGATTTTGCAAAACGCCGCCAATCCGCGGTTTCGTTATCGGCCGACGATGAAAGAAAAACCGTCCGTCTTTTTTGCCAAAGTCGACCCGACGCCGAAAACGGTTGGCGTCAACCAGCTTGTCGCCCCGCCGCAGTTTCCGAAAGTCTCGCTTGCCGCTCCGGACGGGCTCGTCGTCAGCGAGCCAGGCTACCGTTTTAATGAGCAAAACAATGCCGTGGCCGCTTGGCAAAATACGCTCAATCCTCCGCCGCCAAACGAACGGATCAACGAGGAGCGGGCGGCGAGAGGAAGAGAGGTGTTTGTCCGCGCCGGTTGCATCCGTTGCCATGCGGGGGCGTATTTAACGAACAACCGCGTCATCGCCGCCAATGTGATCGGCACCGAGCCGTCGCGGGCCCAGGCGCTGAAAAAGACAGAGAACGTGTTCGGGGAGGCGGTGATCTACGCTCCGAATACGCCGGTGCCGATTCCGAAAGGAGCGAAAGTATTGAAAGTGCCGACCGATCATTTAGACCCGGAACAAATCCGGCTTGCTTTCGCTCACGGTGATTCACCGGGGGGGTATAAAGTGCCAAGCCTCATCGGGCTTGCCTGGAGCGCCCCGTACTTGCACGATGGGGGTGTGGCCGTCGGGCCGAACGGGGAACTTGGGCTTTCAGATACGGTTGGAAAAGGCGTTGCTCCTGATGCGCGCAACAGCTTACGGGCGTTGATCGACCGGACATGGCGCCAGCGCGTCATTGCCGCGAACGCTGCCGATCCAGCTTTGAAGGCAGTGCATGTGACGGGCGCCGGACATCGGTATTGGATCGACCGCCAGGCCGGATTCACGAAAGAAGAGCAAGAAGCGGTCTTAGACTATTTGTTGTCTCTCCCATCGCGCTGAACGGATCAGGCGGCTGTACACGCCGCCCGGCGCGATGGGAGCAATTCCCTTGCAACGGGCCGCCGCTTGGCGGCCCACACTAATACGCAAGGGGGGAAAGCAATGAACGAGACGTGTTTTTACTGCCAATGCGAGTGCGATGACAAAGTGCATTACGTGTCGTTCCATGCGAATGGCGAAGAACGTGAAGAGGCGCTTTGCCCAGAATGTTACCAAGAATGGCTGCAAGGCATCAAAGGTTGACATGTTTTTCGTCTCCGCTTCGCTCGAAAGCGAGGCGTTTCGGTCAAAATAAAAAACCGCGCCGTGATCAAACCGGTGCGGTTTTCTCAGCGAGCGGCGGAGTGGCGACGATATCCGTCAAATCGCCGTCTTCGTCGTAGGCGCGGTAGACAGCGGCTTTCGTCCGCGGAGCATGGAGCGATAAAAACAAGATGCGCTCCTTGCCTTCGCGGGTGACTTTCGTTTCCATTTTCAATGTCGCTCCGTTTACGGCCAGCGAGTAGAACCGGTATGTCAAGCCGAGCCACGTGCGTTCTGACCGGACGGTATCCGGATGATGGCGGATGAGTTCGGCGAGTTCGGCGAAGGAATGGGATTCCCGCTCCAGCCATTCGCGGATGGCGCCTGCTGCCTGCTCCAACCAGTTTTTCCAAGACGGTTTCATCAGCATCACCTTTTTTCATCCATTGTGCCCGTTTCTGCTGCTTGTTATGCAGGAAGGCGGATGGAAAACGTCGTCACGTTGTCATCGGAAAAACAGCAGATGTCTCCACCGTGATCTTCGATGACTTTTTTGCAAATGTATAAGCCGATGCCGGTCCCGAGTTTTTTCGTCGTAAAAAACGGCTCGAAGATCGTTTCAACAATGTCAGCAGGGATGGCCGGGCCGTTGTTGGCGATTTCGATGATGATGTTTTCGTCTTGGCGGTGGGCGGCGATGTGGATTTGCCGCGGTTTTTCTTTCTCTTTCACCGCTTCGATCGAGTTAAGCAAAATGTTCACCAGCACTTGGCGCAGCTGATCTTTATAGGCAAACATATGTATTGGCTCGTCGATCGCCATCGAAAGGTCGACATCGCTGTCGACGATCGTGGCATATAAAAATTCTATGATTTCCTCAAGCAGCTGGCACAGCGAAAACGTCTCCTTTTCGCCTTCGGCTATTTCTTTGCGCGAGGCGTGCAAAAATTGTGAAATACGAAATTTCAACTGCTGCAGCTCATGGTCGATAATGTCTAAGTACGGAAGATGCGGATGCTCAAATTTCAATAATTGAATAAAACCGATAACAGCCGTAAGCGGATTGCGAAACTCATGGACAAAGCTCGATGACATTTGCCCAAGAAGTGTCAGCCGGTCTTGATGCGACTTGGCAATGAGCATGTTTTTCTCGCGCAGCTCGTTTTCTTTCAGCTCGCTGTATTTCGTGACCGCCTGAAACAAAAATTGATCAAACAGCTCGTTCAAATGGTCGATGAGCGGGGCCAACTCTGTGACCGACAGCGGCGCGGTCAACGCGTGGTTGATGACGAGCCGCCGCCCGAGGTTGACGTTGTAGACGAGGGCGCCGATGCCGGCGTTCATTTCCGCCCGCTCTTTGGCGATTTTGTTGGCTAACCGTTCGACCGTCTCGCCGGATAGCGACCGCAGCAGGGCTCCTTTGACGAGCTCAAATACTGCTAAGCCGTTTTGTTCGACGCGGTCAATGTATTTGTCATCGTCGGCGATTTTCATATGCTGCCGCCAATAGGCGAGAAAGTTCGGCAAATGGGTTTCCAAATGGGTGACGAGCTGCTGTGCGGCAGATGCCAAAAAAGTCACCTCGCTTTCCGTCGTTCATTTTTTATTATAAGGGGGAATATCGAACTAGAACAGAGGGGAAATCGCCATCGATCGGATCAAACGAGTTTTCTTTTACTAATAGACGATTGGAAAAACGCCCGGTAACTGCAGGCGGGACGGACAGTTTGAACGAAAAAAGAAAAATCGTTTATAATGAATGAGGCAAACAAATATTTCACAAAAGGTTGGGGACGGTCATGAAATTGTATGACTCGATTTTAGATTTGATCGGCGGCACGCCGATTGTGAAGTTGCGGCGCCTTCCTGATCCGAACGGCGCAGATGTATATATGAAGCTTGAATCGTTCAACCCGGGCGGCAGCGTCAAAGACCGGCCCGCTTGGGAAATGATCCGCCGCGCCGAGGCGGAAGGGAAAATTGCGCCGGGAAAAAGCACGATCATCGAACCGACGTCCGGCAACACCGGCATCGGCCTGGCGATGGTGTGCGCCGCCCGCGGCTACCGTTGCATCATTACAATGCCCGACAACGCGACGGTCGAACGGGTGAAAATTTTAAAGGCGTACGGGGCCGAGGTGCATTTGACGCCGGCGGAGAAGCGGATGCAAGGGGCGATTGATGAGGCGAACCGGCTCGCTCGCGAAATCCCTGACAGCTTTATCCCGATGCAGTTTGAAAACCCGGCCAATCCGGATGCGCATCGGCATACCACTGCGGTGGAAATTTACGAAGCGTTTGACGGGCGGCTCGATGCGTTCGTGTTGACGGCCGGCACCGGCGGGACAGTGACCGGAACAGGAGAGGAGCTGAAAAAGCGCATTCCGAATTTGCGCATTTACGTCGTCGAGCCGTACGGCTCGCCCGTCTTGTCGGGCGGCAAGCCGGGGCCGCACAAAATTCCTGGCACCGGTCCTGGGTTTATTCCGAAAATTTTAAACCGCTCGATTTACGACGACATTTTTTTGATTAAAGATGAAGACGCCCAGCAGATGGCCCGCCAGCTCGCGGCGAAGGAAGGCATTTTCGTCGGCGCCTCCGCGGCAGCGAGCGCTTATCACGCCATCAAAGTGGCGAAACAGCTGCCAAAAGGAGCGCGCGTCCTTTGCATGGCGCCTGATTCCGGTGAGCGGTATTTGTCATCCGATTTATTCGCTGATTAAGCGGACGGCTCATGGGCGAAAAAAGCGAGCTGTTGGCTGCACTGTCCGCCCTTTGCCATGCATGGGAAGGCAAGCATTCCTCTCCGCCAAAAAGGAGAGGAATGTTTTTGTTTGGGTATTTCTTAGCTTGCAGAAAGCGGATAGTAGAGCAAAAGCTGCCGCTCCTTCCTGCCTTCGCGCCGCCGTCCGCGATCGATAAAACCGGCCGCCAAGTACAGCCGCTGCAACAATTGATTGTTGTAGGCGAAAGGATTGTTCAACGGACGGAAGCAGTTCACTAAATTGGGAGAGGAAGTGTTCGGCTTGGCTTTGGAAGGACGACAAGGATGGAGCTGCGTCGTGCGCATTGCTTTAACGATGGCGATTGCGTCATTTGGAGGATGGATGTTTGCATTGCTCGGTGTTCCGCTCCATTGGGTGCTGGGCCCCGCCGCGGCGATCCTCACAGCGGGGCGCTTTTTGAAAGGAACATTGTATTGGCCGATTTCGATCCGGAACGCTGGGCTTATTCCGATCGGCTATACGTTAGGGACATCGATGACGGCGGAGACATTGATGGAGATGGGACGGCAGCTGCCGGCGATGCTGTTGGCGACGGTGTTGATTTTGTTGTTCAGCTTCCTCGTTTCTTGCCTTGTGGCAAGATGGACGGGGATTCCGCTCCGTTCGATCGTCACCGGCAGCATCCCCGGCGGATTGTCGCAAATGCTTGTGTTGGGCGAGGAGCTCGATGGGGTCGATGCAACGATCGTCACGTTTTTTCAAGTGATGCGCCTGATGGGCGTCGTTTTTCTCGTCCCGCTCATCGCCTTAGGCCCGTTCTTTTCCGGCGGCGCCGGGGCGGGGGCGGGCTTCGGAAGCGGACAAGAGCCGGATTGGAGCGTCGGTCTTGTTTTGCTGTATTTGGTCGTCACTGTCGCCAGCGCGTTCATCGGAAGGCGCATCAAACTGCCGACCGCCTATTTGCTCGGCCCGATCATCGGAACATCGGCCCTGGTCATTGCCGGGGCGCCGGCGCCGCATTTGCCGGCGCTGCTGTTGGACGTGGCGCAAATCGCGATGGGGGCTTACCTCGGTTTAATGCTTAAGCCAGCCCGCATCGCAGAAAAGGGAAGAGTCATGCTGGCGGCTGTGGCAACCGGGTTGGCGCTCATTTTGTTTTCCATGGCTTCGGCGTTTGTGTTAACGGCTCTGCACGGCGTGCCGTATTTGACGGCGTTCATCGCCTTGGCGCCGGGCGGCATGGATCAAATGGGAATTTTGGCGCAGGAAGCAACTGCCGACCTTGCCATTGTCACGAGTTATCAAATGTTCCGCATTTTTTTCATTTTGTTTGTCGTCCCGCCGGCGCTGAAAAAACTGTTCTCTGCCCGTTGGTTTCAACGGATTGAACGGCAGCCTGCCCGGCATGGAGGACGGTCAATATGATCAGCGGCAACCAAAAAGAAGGGGCTGTGACAAGAGCCAAATATATGTTAAACTAGAAAGAAAAAGGAGGGGGTTGCCATGAACCATTCGACGATTTACCGTTCGCATAGCCCGGTGGCAAAGTTGGCGTTTTCCTTTTTAGCAGCGCTGGCTGTAGCGACCGCAGGCCTGTATGCCGGGCAATGGGTGCCGGCCGGGATGTACTTACCATTGGCTGTGTTGGAGTTGATTTTGCTTTTGGTCATGATGTTCGCCCGGGTGAAAAAAGCCGTCGGCTATCCGCTCATGTTTGCCTTTATGTTTGTCTCAGGGGCGACGCTTTATCCGCTCATTGGCTATTATGTTTCCATGATCGGCGCTGCAGCGGTGTTCAAGGCGTTTGCGCTGGCCGTCGTGTCGTTTTCCGGCGTCGCGATTTACGCGGCGAGAACGAAAGAAGATTTTTCGTTCCTCGGCGGGTTTTTAATGCTCGGAGCGTTTGCGCTCCTTGGCTTGTTGATCATCCAATGGTTCATCCCGTTCTCAAGTGTCGGGCAAATGGGCATCGCCGCTTTGGGGATTTTGATTTTTCTCGGCTTTACGATTTACGACATCAACCGCCTCGTTCGCTACGGCTTTACAGAAGCGGACATCCCGGTGATCGTCGTCAATATTTATCTTGATTTCATCAATTTGTTCGTGTACATTTTGCGTTTTTTCGCCAGCGATGAAGATTGAGCGCCAAAAAGGGCTGCACCCAAAGGAGCAGCCCTTTTTTAATGCCGGCGCACCTGATCAAAGCGGCAAGTCGCGTTTGGCAAAGAAACCAATCCCCGCCGTGTAGCCGATGGCGCCGATCGCCAATAACAGCAGGCAGACAGGGAGCCATTCGACTTGGCCTTGGGCGATGTTTCCAGGTTCGAATGCGGCAAAGATCGACCCATACCGGAGCCATTCCGCTTTCTCGGTCAGCTTGCCGATGAGGTCGAAGCTATAAAACAGAACGGTGCCCCCTCCCGATAAAGACAGCGCTCGTTTTTCGTCATTGGCCATGGCGGAAAAGAAAAACGAATAGCCGCTAATGGCGAAAAAGAGAAGGAACCCAACGACATTGATTTCGAGAAACCGTTCCCGATCAAGGGCATCGTCCGTGACTAGCCATGCATCGGCGGCAAAACCGGCCGCCGTTGTCGAGACGACGATGGCCGCTAATCCCGTGAGCAGCACGAGCGCTTGAGTAAAGGCGATCGTTCGCCGGGAATTCGGCGTCGCGAGCAAATACGCCATCGAGCCGCGGTCGATGGGCCGCGCCATCAGTTGATTGGCGGCGGTAATGCAGTAAATCGAACCGATCAAAATAAACAGCAGCCCGTAATACTCTCCAGCGATGAATTCGAGCAGATTGCCCATGCCGGTGATGTTGAACACTTTCAGAAGTTGATCCGGCAGCTGTTGAAGATAATTTTTGATGGCTTCGGAATCGGCCAACGATGGATAGATGGCGGCAATCAGCGCAATATAAAAGGCGGAGCCGACCGAATAGCTGACGATCGTTTTCGCCTGCGCTTTGATCATGTGCTTGTATAAGGAACCATTCATCGTTCATCCCCCCGGCGGTCATAGTAATGCATAAAAATGTCTTCTAAGCTTTGCGCATGGATATCGAGGCTTTGCACCTTGCATTGAGCTAGCTCGTGGATGAAGGCATCGTAGTTTCCTTGCACCGCGATACAGACGCGGCGGCCGGCATGGCGGATGATCTCCAGCGGCGACGCGAGAAGCCTTGCGACATCCTCTTCGCGGGCCAAAATGACGTCAAACAGCTTCCGCTGCATCGATTGCAGTTCATGGATGTCATTGACCGCCATCAGGCGGCCGTCTTTCATGATCGCCACTCGGTCGCACGTCCGCTCGATTTCGGGAAAGATGTGCGAAGACAAAAAGATCGTTTTTCCTTTTTGTTTTTCTTCGCGAATGAGATCGATAAATGTTTGTTGCATGAGCGGGTCGAGGCCGGATGTCGGCTCATCGAGAATGATGACGTCCGGTTCATGCATGAGCGCCGCGACAAGGCCGACTTTTTGCTTTGTTCCTTTGGACATTTTCCGGATCGGGAGTCGGACATCCAATTGCAGCCGTTCAATCAGCTCGTCACGGTGGCGCGTCGTGTTCATCCGCCGCATCCCAGCGAGCAAATCGAGCAGCTCCATCCCAGTCATTCCTTCAGGAAAAGCGATTTCACCGGGCAAATAGCCGACCGAAGCCTGCACGCGGACGGACTCTCGCCAACAGTCGAACCCGTTGATGGAAGCGCGCCCTTTCGTCGGTTTCAGAAATCCAAGCAAGTGCCGGATCGTCGTGGACTTTCCCGCGCCGTTCGGCCCTAAAAATCCGAATACTTCTCCTTGCCGGACGGTTAAGGTGACGTCAAAAATCCCTTTGCCGTTCGGAAACACTTTGGTTAACTGTTGCAGTTCGATCATGGCATGATCTCCCCTGGAATCAATTTTTGAAATATTTATGTTTAAATATTTCATTTTTATTATACTTCATTATTTGGTGGTTCATCAATGAATTTTGTAATTTGTTTTTATTTATATTTCATTATATTTAGCGGTAGAATAAGATAAGATAAAGAAAAACGGAGCGGAAGGTGGTACTCGATGAACGGCTTTGCGAGGCGGACGGAACAAAAAAAGCAGGCGATCAAGCAGGCGGTGTTGCAGCTATTGCAAACGAACGATCCACGCGAGATAACGATCCAAGCAATCGCCAAACGGGCCCATGTGTCGCCGGTGACGATCTACAATCATTTCGGGAGCAAAGAGAATCTCATCCGCGAAACGCTCATGGATGATGTGATCCGGCAAGTGGAAGAGTTTGAGGCCTTTTCGAAACAGGATCATTCGTTTGAAGAAAAGGTGAAACATACGATCTTTCAAAAGGTGAACATGTTTAAGGAAGGCCGAGTCAACATTGTACAGCGTCTGATGCAGGAGGATGAAGAATTCCGCCGTTTGGTTGAACGATTATATGAAACGCGGGTGCTGCCGCTTGTGGTCGAAATGATCCGCCAAGCCCAAGAAAAAGGGGAGGTCGACCCGCGTTTATCGATCGAGGCGTTGTTGCTTTATTTGAATGGATGGCGGGAACTGTCTGAAAAAATCCTTTCTTCCTTCTACAGCGAGCGATTGGTCGAAGAGATGGTGCGGCTGTTTTTTTACGGCATTAAAGGTGAAACGCGGTGAGGCAGGAATCGGCAAAGGGGGGCGCGAATAAGAGAAAGAAATGGAGAAGAAAGGAGCCTCATGATGAAGTTTGCCGTCAATGTCTCAACGATTTTCACCGAAGCGTCGTTTCTCGCCCGGTTTGCTAAGGCGAAGCGGCATGGGTTTTCGCACGTTGAATGCCAGTTCCCGTATGCGGCGGCGCCTGAAGCGATCGCAGATGAACTAGAACAGCTTGAGCTATCCCTTGTACTGATCAATTTGCCGGCTGGCGATTGGGAGAAGGGGGAGCGCGGGCTCGCCGTTTTTCCTGACCGCCATGACGAATTTCGCCGTTCCCTTGAAGAGGGGGTGCGTTATGCGCTTGCGCTTGGCGCGCCGCGTCTTCATTGCATGGCCGGGATCGTGCCGAACGACGTGCCGCGGGAGCGGGCGAAGGAGACGTATATGCGTCGGCTTGACGAAGCGGCCGCCGAACTGGCTGTTCACGGTTTGACGCTGATGATTGAGCCGATCAATCCGTTTGATATGCCGGGCTACTTTTTAACTGACATCGACGAAGCCGCGGCGATCATTCGCGAGCTTGGCCGGTCGAACGTGAAGCTGCAGTATGACGTGTACCATATGGCGCGGCTCGGGCGCGATGTGACGTCGACGTTTGCCGCCTATGCCCCGCTCATTGCTCATGTGCAATTTGCCGATGCCCCTGGGCGGCACGAGCCGGGGACGGGAGAGCTTCCGTATCGCGAGATTTTCTCGTTTTTGCAAGAGTGCGGCTACAATGGAGCGATTGGGCTTGAGTACATTCCGTCAGGGGAAAGCAGCGAAAGCTTTTCTTGGTATGATGAATATCGGAGCGGCACGAAAGGAGGTGACCGATGATGACCCGAATCGGCTTTATTGGGTTGGGTGTAATGGGCTCGCGCATGGCCAGCCGGTTGCTTGAAGCGGGATTCAACGTCACGGTGTACAACCGCACGCCGGAAAAAGCAGCGCCGCTTCTCGAACTCGGCGCTCGGCAGGCGGAGACAGTTGCGGCGCTGGCCAGCGAATCTGACGTCATTTGCACCTGTTTATCAATGCCGGATGATGTGATCGACGTATATACGGGAGAAGGAGGCGTCCTTAGCGCGGCCCGTCCGGGGACGATTTGCCTTGATTTTACGACCGTCGGTCCGAAAACAAGCCGGTTTGTCGCTCGGCGCGCTGATGAGCGTGGCGTCGATTATTTGGACGCGCCGGTGAGCGGCGGTCCGGAAGGGGCGGAGCAAGGGGCGCTGACGATCATGGTCGGCGGAGCGAAAGAAGCGTGGGAGCGGGTGCGTCCGCTGCTTAGCGTGTTAGGAAAAACGGTTGAGTATTTAGGGGAAAGCGGCGCGGGCAGTGCGGCAAAAGTAATTAACCAATATTTGGTCGCCGTTCATTCTGTCGCTGCAGCGGAAGCGATGGTCGCCGGCACTGCCTACGGGCTGGATGCCGGGAAGCTGTACCGGCTGTTAAAAGAAAGCTACGGCGACAGCCGAATGCTGCGGCGCCATATGGAGCAGTTCGTGTTGCCGCGTCAATTCGCACCCGGCGGAGCGGTCAAATACGTACATAAAGATGTGCGCTTGGCGAATGAGTTGATGGACGGAGTCGGACTCGGCCGATGCCTTGGTGTCCAAGCGGAAGAAGCGTTCGCCGAAGCGATCGCCGCAGGCCTTGCCGATTTGGATATGTCAGCGGTCATTCAGCCGCTCGAGCGGCGGGTCGGAGTGGTCGTGAAAGAGACAGAATGAACAAAATGGTTGCTGAATTCGAAAAATTCGTTGAAAAAATGGATGAGCGATGGTTTAATAGAAGTAGCAGCGCCCTCTCTGGAGGGCGCCGCCTGACGAAGAAAACGGTTCAAGCGGTTCTCTTTTTTTGAAGATAAAAAGAAACATTGTTTCTTATTACGGAACAAAAAGGGGGACGCCCATGCTTTCATTGACATGGATTGAGGAATTGCAGGAGTTTTTGCATCCGGAACAAATCAAGCGAAATGACTCTTTCCATCCGCTCGGCAATGATGGGGCGGTGACCGTCTATCCGCAAGCAGAGGAAGAAATCGCTGCGGTGCTCCGCTACGCTGACCAAAGCGGCAAAAAAGTCTTCATCGCCGGCCGCGGCACAAAGCGGGGATTCGGCGGGCAGCGGGAGCAGGCGGACATTTTGCTGTCATTGGAGCACTACGCCGGCATTGTCGAACATGCGGCTGCCGATATGACCGTTACCGTCAAAGCGGGGACGGTGTTCGGCGATTTGCAGCGCGCGCTTGCTCCGTATCGGCAAAAGGTCGCCTTGGACCCGTTTTGGCCGGACGAAGCGACGATCGGCGGGGTCATTGCGGCGAACGACAGCGGGCCGAAGCGGCTTGGCTACGGGTCGGCGCGCGATTCGGTCATCGGCTTGCGCATCGTCTATCCGAACGGGACCGTCATCCGCTCCGGCGGCAAAGTGGTGAAAAACGTCGCCGGCTACGATATGAACAAGCTGTTCATTGGAGCGATGGGGACGCTCGGCGTGCTGAGCGAGATTACGTTAAAACTCCGGCCGCTGGCGAAATATGAAAGCGTTGTGTTGTTGTCGTTTCCAAGCGGCGATGTTCATGACATCCGTTCGTTTGCTGTTTCGTTCCTTGACACGATGATGGAGCCGGTTTGTTTTGAACTGTTCAACCCGACGCTTGCTGAACGGCTGACGGGACGGCCGGTCTATACGCTTGCGATTGGGTTTGAAGATGTGGAAAACGCCGTCCATTACCAGGAGCAATGGGTCGAACGGCTGCGGCCGAAAGCGGCCGAGATGGCCGTCTTGGCTGGGGAAGAGGCGGCGGCGTTTTGGCGGACGTTTAATACGGTTGCGCCGAACGGGCGTCTGGCGCAGGCGGAAAACGGGATTGAAGCAGCGGTGAAAATCGGCGTCGTCAACCTGGATGTGCTCTCCATCTTGCGTGAAAGTGTTTTAATTGCTGACCGTTGCCATGTCCGCATCGAGGCGCACGGCGGGTTGGGCCACGGTCTTTGCCAGGCGTATGTGCACGGCAGCGAAGAGGGGGTGTTGGCCGCAATGGAGGAGCTGCGCCAAGCGGCGGTTCGCCTCGGCGGCTACGCCATCGTGAAACATTTGCCGTTTTCGCTCCGCCAACGCATCGACGTCTGGGGCGGGAAGCCGTCGTACTTTTTCTTGCTTGAAGGCATTAAGCGGAAAATCGATCCGAACAAAACGATCAACGATCAACGCTTTATCGGGGGGATTTAATGATGAGCACGATGACGAATGAACGGGCGGACAGCCCGGCGTGTGCGACCGCGAGCCTTGGCAACTATCGGTTTGGCGATTTGCCTGACCCGAGCAAGTGGGCCGATTGCGTCCATTGCGGAATGTGTTTGGAATCATGCCCGACATACGAACAAACGGGCGAAGAACAGCACTCCCCGCGCGGCCGCGTTCATCTCATGAAGTCAGTCGGCGAGGGGAAGCTTGAGTTGACGCCCGATTTGCTCGATCCGATTTTTACATGCTTGGATTGCCGCGCCTGCACGACGGCCTGTCCGGCCGATGTCGATGTCGGTGGGCTCATTGAACAAGTGCGCGGCCAGCTTCGCCAGGCGGTGCCGCTTGCCGGTTGGAAAGCGCTTGTCAGCGACGTTTTCTTAAAAGGCATTTTTCCGCATCCGTCGCGCCTCGATTGGCTCGGCCGCCTGCTGAAACTGTACCAAAAAAGCGGTTTGCAGACGCTAGCGCGCAAAACCGGAATGCTGCGGATGATGCCTGATCACCTGGCTGAAATGGAAGCGATTTTGCCTTCGGTTGGCACGCCGGTGCGGAGAAAGTATAAACATCAGCCGCTCATTAAGGCGAAGGGGGAAACGAAACGGACAGTCGCCATTTTGACCGGCTGCGTCATGGACGTGATGTTTTCCGACATTAACGAAGCGACGATCCGCGTATTGACCCATAACGGCAACGATGTCGTCATCGTGCCGAACCAAACGTGCTGCGGCGCGCTTCACGTTCACGCCGGCGACCGCGAAACGGGCCGGAAGCTCGCCAAGCAGAATATCGAAGCGTTTCAAGATGTTGACTATATCATCGTCAATGCCGCCGGCTGCGGCTGCATGTTGAAAGAATATCCGGAACTGTTCCGCAACGATCCGGAATGGCATGAAAAAGCGGAGCGATTTGCCGCGAAGGTCGAGGATGTGTCGAAATTTTTGCATGACACCGGCTTCAAACCGCCGAAAGCGGAATTGAACGTGCGCCTGACGTATCATGATGCGTGTCACCTGGCCCACGGCCAAGGCATCCGCAAAGAACCGCGCGCTTTGATCGAAAGCATTCCGGGGGTGGAAATGGTCGCCATGCCAAACGCAGACCGTTGCTGCGGCAGCGCGGGGATTTACAACCTCACCCATCCAGAGATGGCGCAAGCCGTTTTAGAGAGCAAAATGCAAAACGTACCGCAAGATGTGGAGCTCATTTCGATGGGCAACCCGGGTTGCATGTTGCAAATGGCGCTTGGCGTCATGAAACATGGACGAAACCAGAAAATCGTCCATACGGTGCAGCTGTTGGATTGGGCGTACCAAAAAGAAGAAGGGAAGGACGTGCGCATATGAGAAAACGGTCCATTGCAACGAACGACCCGCACATTCAGGCGCTCGCCCGCATCGTCGGGGAACGGGCGATTTTATACCGGAAAGAAGATTTGATGGCGTATGACTGCGACGGCTTTACCGTCCATCGCCATTTGCCGAAGGCGGTCGTGTTTCCGACAAGCACGGAGCAAGTGGCGGCGGTCGTCCGATATTGCCATGAACATGATTTGCCGTTTCTCGCCCGCGGCGCCGGTACGGGGTTAAGCGGCGGAGCGATTCCGTTGAATGGCGAAGTCGTCATCAGCTTAACAAGGATGAAGCGGCTGTTGCACGTCGATCTCGAAAACCGACGCGCTGTCGTCGAGCCGGGGTTTGTCAACTTGAAGCTGACGAACTCCGTCGCCCACCGCGGCTATTACTATGCGCCCGACCCGTCAAGCCAATATTGCTGCACGATCGGCGGCAACGTCGCTGAAAACGCCGGCGGCGCCCACTGCTTAAAATATGGGGTGACGACGAACCATATTTTAGGGCTTGAAGTCGTCTTGCCAAACGGCGAAGTGATTGAAATCGGCGGAAACGGCGTTCCCGATCCGCCCGGCTATGATTTGCTCGGGCTGTTGACTGGGTCGGAAGGGACGCTTGGCATCGTGACGAAAATTACCGTCCGCTTGCTGAAAAATCCGGAGGCGAAACAGACGGTGCTCGCCTATTTTGATGAAGTGGAAGACGCGAGCCAGACCGTTTCCGACATCATTTCCGCCGGGATCGTGCCGGCGGCGCTTGAGATGATGGATCAAACGGCCATCGAGGCGGTCGAAGCAGCCGCGTTTCCGGTCGGGCATCCGAAAGACATCGCGGCGCTTTTGCTTATTGAAGTGGACGGCATTTCCGCCGGGATCGACGAACAAATCGACGATATTTTGGCGATTTGCCGACGCCATCATGTGCGTGAAGTGAAAGTCGCCCAGTCGGAAGAAGAGCGGGCCCGCTGGTGGGCAAACCGGAAAACCGGGTTTGGCGCCATGGGGGCGATTTCGCCCGACTATTTAGTGCAAGACGGCGTCATTCCGCGCAGCCGTCTGCCGGAAGTGCTGCGGGAAATCGCCAACATCAGCCGCAAGTATGGACTTAGAATCGCAAACATTTTCCACGCCGGCGACGGCAATTTGCACCCGCTTGTGCTGTTTGATGCAAGCAAGCCCGGGGAGACGGAGCGGGCGCTTGCCGCCGGAAGCGAATGCCTCAAGGCGTGCGCGGCGGTCGGCGGATCGATTACAGGGGAACATGGTGTCGGCATTGAGAAAAAAGAAGAGATGCGCTTCATTTTCACTGATGAAGAGATTTTGGCGCAAACAGCGATTCGCGATGTATTTAATCCGAAAAACTTGCTCAACGCCGGCAAGCTGTTCCCAACGCCGGGGCGGTGTGTAGAGACAAAGATGCCGTCGACAGTGAAATAAAAATTTTGTGAAAATGATTGTCAGCCATTTCGTTTCATGCTATCATCTTTTTAGAGTTATTAAGAAACAATGTTTCGTAATAAGAAACAAGAGAGGGGAAGAGGACGATGGGCGAATATGTACAAAAAGGGAACATCCAAGTCGCCAAAGTGCTGTACGATTTTGTCAACGAGGAGCTTCTGCCGAACAGCGGGCTGGATCAAGATCAGTTTTGGCGCGACTTCGGCGCGCTCATTGTCGATTTGACGCCGCGCAATAAAGAATTGCTTGCCCGCCGCGACGAAATTCAAGAAAAATTGAATGAGTGGCATAAAGCGCATCGCGGCCGTTTTGATTTTAACGAATATAAAGCGTTTTTGACGGACATCGGCTATTTGGAGCCAGAAGTCGAGGATTTTGAAATCACAACGGATAACGTCGATGACGAAATTGCGGTGCAAGCCGGGCCGCAGCTCGTCGTTCCGCTGACGAACGCCCGCTATGCGTTAAACGCCGCCAACGCCCGCTGGGGCAGCTTGTATGATGCGCTGTACGGTACCGATGCCATCAGCGAAGAAGACGGCGCCGAGCGCGGTTCGTCGTACAACCCGGTGCGCGGGGCGAAAGTCATCGCCTATGGACGGAAGTTTTTGGATGAAGCAGTGCCGCTGGCGGAATACTCCCATAAAGATGCTGTTCAATATGCGGTTGTTGATGGCCAGCTTGTCGTGACAATCGAAGGCGGCGTGACGACGGGGTTGAAGGAGCCAGAAAAATTTGTCGGCTTCCAAGGCGACCCGCAAAACCCGGCAGTGGTGTTGTTGAAAAACAACGGTCTTCACATTGAAATTCAAATCGACCGCAACCATCCGGTTGGACAAACGGATAAAGCCGGCGTGAAAGACATCGTGTTGGAAGCGGCGGTCACGACGATCATGGACGGCGAAGATTCAGTGGCGGCTGTTGACGCCGAAGACAAAGTGCTCGTCTACCGCAACTTGTTTGGCTTGGTCAAAGGCGATTTGACGGCGACATTTGAGAAAAACGGCAAAATGATGACGCGCGCGTTGAATCCGGACCGCGTATACAAAACGCCGGATGGCGGAGAGCTCGTGCTGCCAGGCCGATCCCTCCTGTTCGTGCGCAACGTCGGACACTTAATGACGAACAACGCTATTTTACATGCCAATGGCGAAGAAGTGCATGAAGGGATCATGGACGCCGTCATTACAAGCTTGATTATGAAACATTCGCTCATCGGCAATACGCGTTACTTGAATTCGCGCAAAGGCTCCATTTACATCGTCAAGCCGAAAATGCACGGATCGGCCGAAGTGGCGTTTGCCAACGAGCTGTTTGACCGCGTCGAAGATATGCTCGGCCTTCGACGCAACACGATTAAAATCGGCGTGATGGATGAAGAACGCCGGACGTCGCTCAACTTGAAAAACTGCATCTACCAAGTGCGCGACCGCATCATTTTTATCAACACCGGCTTCCTCGATCGGACCGGAGACGAAATTCATACGTCGATGGAAGCGGGGCCGATGCTGCGCAAAAACGATATGAAATCATCGACTTGGCTGCAGGCGTATGAAAAATCGAACGTCGCCGTCGGGCTTGCCGTCGGCTTCCGCGGACGGGCGCAAATCGGCAAAGGAATGTGGGCGATGCCGGACTTGATGGCGGAAATGTTGAAGCAAAAAGGAGCGCAGCTGAAAGCCGGCGCCAACACGGCATGGGTGCCGTCGCCGACAGCCGCCACGCTCCATGCCCTGCATTACCATCAAGTGAACGTCGCCGCTGTGCAAAGCGAGCTGGCGAACGAGCGGGCCGATTACCGCGACGACATTTTGCAAATTCCTGTCGTTGACAATCCGCAATGGACAGCGGAAGAAATTCAAGAAGAACTTGACAACAACTGCCAAAGTATTTTAGGCTATGTCGTCCGCTGGATCGACCAAGGAATCGGCTGCTCGAAAGTTCCGGACATCCATAACATTGGTCTCATGGAAGACCGGGCGACGCTTCGCATTTCGAGCCAAATTCTCGCCAACTGGCTCCATCATGGCATTTGCACGAAAGAGCAAGTGCTCGAGACGCTCAAGCGGATGGCGAAAGTCGTTGACGAACAAAACGCCGGCGATCCGAACTATCGCCCGATGGCGCCAAATTACGATGATTCGGTGGCGTTTCAAGCGGCGTGCGACCTTATTTTCCTCGGCTATGAACAGCCAAACGGCTATACGGAGCCGATTTTGCACCGCCGCCGTCAAGAAGCGAAAGCGAAATTTGCCGCTATTGAGCAATAAGCACCGAAAGCGGCATAAGGAACAAGGGACGGGCGCCCTTGTTCCTTCCTATCTATTTTGATCAGAAAATTAGGAAAATAAAAAGAAAGGAGGCAACTCCTAGTTACTACTGGCCGGTTGTCAAAGGCAAAGCAGCACAAAAGGCGGCACAAGGGGATGGGGTAAGGTTAGTAGCTAGGGATCAGCGATGAAAAATTTGCGGGAAAAAGCGTTGCTTGTTCATCGACAGGCAAGAGGAAAACTATCCGTCGAAGTGAAAGTGCCCGTCATGGATGCGCATGACTTAAGCGTCATTTACTCGCCGGGAGTGGCCGAGCCGTGCAAAGAAATTTACACGGACTATGATGAAATTTACAACTATACGATCAAAGGCAATTTTGTCGCCGTCGTCTCGAATGGCACGGCGGTGCTTGGGCTTGGCAACATCGGCGCGCGGGCGGCGCTTCCAGTGATGGAAGGAAAAGCAGCCTTGTTCAAAGCGTTTGCGGGCATCGATGCTGTGCCGCTTTGCCTCGATACCGAAGATCCGGAACAAATCATTCAAACGGTCAAGTTGCTTGAACCGGCGTTTGGCGGCATCAATTTGGAAGATATTGCTGCTCCCGCCTGCTTTGTCATTGAAGAGCGGCTTCGCCAAGAGATGGCGATTCCGGTGTTTCATGACGATCAGCACGGCACAGCCATCGTCGTTGCCGCCGGGCTGACGAACGCCTTAAAAGTCGTTGGCAAACAGCTCGCCGATTGCCGGGTTGTCATCAACGGAGCTGGCGCTGCTGGGGTGGCGATCGCCAAATTGTTGTTGTCAATCGGGGTCGGCGATTTGATTATGTGCGACACGAAAGGCGCCATTTACGAAGGACGCCCGCATGGGATGAACGCCATCAAGGAAGAAATCGCCCGGCAAACGAACCGCCGCCGCGTCTCCGGGGCGCTGGCGGAAGTTATTCAAGGTGCGGATGTGTTTATCGGCGTCTCAGTCGCCGGGGCGTTGACGCCAGCGATGGTTCGGACGATGAACCGCAGGGCGATCGTATTCGCCTTGGCCAATCCGGTGCCCGAGATCATGCCAGATGAAGCGAAAGCCGCTGGGGCTGCCATTGTAGCGACTGGCCGGTCGGATTTGCCAAACCAAGTGAACAACGTGCTGGCGTTCCCCGGCGTCTTCCGCGGAGCGCTCGATGTGCGGGCGACGCAAATTAATGAGGCGATGAAAATCGCCGCCGCCGAAGCCATCGCCGGGCTGATCCAGCCGGAAGAGTTGACCGAGGAATACGTCATCCCGAACCCGTTTGACCGGCGTGTTGTCGAAGCGGTGGCTTCCGCCGTCGCCCGCGCCGCCATTGAGACAGGGGTGGCTCGAATCAAGGAAAAAGACGAGGAACAAGATCGTGTCAGAGAGGGGTAACTGCCGATGAAATTTGTTCGTTTTCTCGCCGACGGCGCGATTCGCGCCGGTGTGGTGAACGATGAAGTGATCCGCGAAATCGAAGGAAATATGTTTGCTGATTGGGATTATACGGGAAATGTATTCCGCTATGATCGTGTTTCGCTTTTGGCGCCGCTTGCGCCGCGCCATGTGATCGGCATCGGCGCCAACTATGTGGCTTCCCATGAACAGCTGCCGGCTGAAATGCCGGACATTCCCGTCTTTTTCTTTAAACCATCTTCATCCGTCGTCGGGCCGGAAGCGGAGGTTGTCATTCCAAGCGCGGCCGGTGAAGTGAAATTTGAATCCGAGCTGGCGGTCGTGATCGGCAAAGAAGCGAAGCAAGTAAGCGAGGAAGATGTATGGGCGCATATTTTTGGCTATACGGTCGCCAACGATGTCACCGCGCCGCAGTTTTTCCACCCGGACGGCCATTGGACGATCGGCAAATCGTTTGATACATTCACCCCGCTTGGCCCGGTCATTGAAACAGAGCTTGATCCTCGGGCCGTATCGGTGAAAGCGCGGGTCAATGGCGAGGAAAAACAAAACAGTCCGACTGAGTTGATGATCATTTCGATCAGTAAAATGATCTCGTATTTGTCCCATGTTATGACGTTGCAGCCAGGTGACGTCATTTTAACCGGAAGCCCGGTCGGCGCCGAGCTCGTCGGTCCAGGGACGGTCATTGAATGCGAAGTGGACGGCATCGGTACGCTCCGCAATACGTTTGTCGCCGCCAAAGCGCCGGCCGTTTCCATCCGACGCTCATAACGAACCCGCGGCATCCTTGCGCCAAAGAAGCAAAGCATCAGGTGTGCCAGCGGTCAAAGCATTCCGTTTTGACGGCAGCGCCGCGCCGCTCACCTGCAAAAGCCCGGCCGTTCGTGTATAATGGCGAGCGGAGAGAACAAATCGAGGTGAATGCGATGGAAAGAGAAAACATGGTCAAATCTGTCCGCCGGGCGCTGCAAATCATCGACATCGTCAGCGGGAAAAAGGATGGGCTGGGCGTTACGGAAATCGCCAGACAAATGGACATCAACAAAAGTTCGGTGTACCGCATTTTAACGACGCTCGCCCAATACGGTTATATCGAACAACATCCGGAAACGGAGCGGTATAAGCTTGGGTACAAGTTTTTAGAGCTCAGCTCGAAGCTGCTCGATTCCATTGATTTGCGTCAAGAGGCGAAGCCATATTTGCGCCAGCTTGAAAAAGAAACGAACGAGGTCATCCATCTTGTCGTCTATGACCAAGGGGAAGTCATTTATATTGAAAAATTGGAAGGAACGGAGACGTTGCGCATGCACTCAAAAGTCGGTAAGCGGGCGCCGATGCATTGCACGGCAGTTGGCAAGGCGATTTTGGCCTATTTGCCGCCGGCGGTGGCTGCGGAGATCGTGGACCGAAAAGGACTGCCAAAGCATACGGATTGGACGATCACCGACCGCGAGACGTTTTTTCGTGAGCTTGAGACTATCCGGCAAAACGGGTATGCGCTTGACTTGGAAGAAAACGAGTACGGCATCCGCTGCGTGGCCGTTCCGATTTTTGACTATACCGGCGGCGTCGTCGCGGCAATCAGCGTTTCCGGCCCGACGATCCGCATGACAGATGACCGCATCAAAGGACTCGCTGTGCGCATGCGCCAAATCGGCAAAGAATTGTCGGCAAGGCTTGGCTATCGTTCAGCCCATTCCGTCCAGCTGTAACGGCTGGACGTTTTTTTGTGCAAAAAAGAATAACCAGCCAACGATTCGGTTCATGTGGATGCCTCCTTGACGGAGAAGGTTGAAAGAAGGCGGCCCGTTTTCCAAAAAATCGCTTGGATATTCTTGAAGGCGCTGCCGCTCGATTGGCCCTGACACATATCCACTTGCCGGGTTCAAAGGGGAGGGGATCGCCTCTTTGCAGCGTG
>NZ_BCQG01000049.1 GCF_001544315.1 Geobacillus jurassicus NBRC 107829 | reverse complement strand
CAAGAGTGCTGCCGTATCGAAATCGAAGAAAAAGCGGCAGAAAAAGAAGCGGCAGAATGTTGCACAGTTGAGTGCTATTGTTAATGATTTAGGGAATGGCGTTAAACTTCACATTTCGCACTCGAGCAGAGTGGGTGGAAAAGATTTTTTGTTTATTCTTTTGAGATCATTTTTGAACCAAAATACGACGAGTGATGGCCATTCTTTTTTGCCGTCTCTCGTCGTTCTTTGTAAGCATACATACTTTCGTCCGTTCTTATCCCTTGCAAAATCCCCATTTTCATTTTTTTTTCAGAATCGCTGTTTACAATAAGGTTAAAAACAAGGAGGAAAGGAGTAATTCTTTATGAGGAAAATAACGCTCAGTGTATTTGTATGTCTCTTTCTTTTTGCGTTATACAGCACTTCTTCTATCTATGCTCATGATAATGAAAAATATGAATATGAGCTAAAAAAAGGTCATGCGGATAGGTATGAAGACGAAGAGGATTATGAAGACTATGATGAAGATAGGGACGAGTACAATCATGGGTATCGAAGTGAAGGGGTTAATCGAGAGGAACAGGCTATTGCAAGAAGAGAATATTGGTATAAATGGTCGCGTTCAGCAGATATTCCAAATGAATACGAGGAAACTCCCATTTCTTCCAAACAAATTGTACCGATTCGTCTGATGTCCAAAGCTCCACTCTATATAATGGTTATTCCTAAGCAAGGGCAAATATTTGTACCCCTTGAGGATACAGCTAGATATTTAGGTGCCTCTGTGACAATTTATCCTTATTCGCAAATAGGTGAAATTCAGTTGGGTGACCATTATTTAATTGTCAGAAATGGCACAAGGGTGGTTTACGAAAACATGAAAAAGACACCTATGCCGCTTCCTATCTTTATGGAGCAGGGAAAACTCTATATTCCCATTAGTGTGTTGGCTAACGGTCTAGGGTTTCAAGTAGCATGGACGGGAGAGCAAATCCAAATTGATTAACAAGGAGGCGTTTGGATGAAAACGAACAAATGGGTAAAATGGGTTGCCGGTTTGGGCGGTGTTGCTTTATTCACTGCATTTCTTCAGCTAGTAGACAGCTCAGAAATGGATCAGCAGAAAACTAACAGTTCCCCCACTGCCACTGCTGAGAAAAACAATGAAACGATGAGACAACGCGAACAAGAATTAATGTCTTTGGATTGGAATGAAGGAAATTGGGATGTTCAATACTCGAATGAAGTGATTACATTGACGCCAAAGGGCCAATCTTCTGGGTTGCCGCCGTCGGAAAATCGAACAAGGAGATCATAGTTATGGGCACGAAACAATCACTGGAATTCAATGGAATGGGAACAACGATTAAGGTAGAAGTGATTACGGATAAGACATCTATTGACTGGAAAACAATGATGCGAACTTGGTTTGCAACTTTTGAATCGATTTGTTCCCGTTTTCAAAGGGACAGTGAATTGGCAAGATTAAATCAATCTCCGGCGTGGATGATTGTTCCTATCCACCCCATCCTGTATGATGTATTGCAAGCAGCATTTCAATATGCGGCAAAAACAGACTTTTATTTCAATCCGTTTGTCGGATCTATCTTAAAAAATATGGGATATGAGCGTCCTTTTCAAAAACAACAGCCGCTTTTTCTCGAATATAAAGAAAACAAAAAAAGTGGATGCTCTGTACCTTCAAGAAAAAGTATATCGTTTTTTCCAAACCAAAAAGCAGTCATGAAACATACTGATGAAGAAATTGACCTTGGTGGGATTGGAAAGGGATGGAGCGTTGATCAGGCCTATCGTTTATTAAAAGGGATAGGTATAGAACAAGGAATGATCGATGCTGGAGGGGATATGGTGATTTGGGGGGGAGCTCCTCGGAAAATAGGCATCATGAATCCTTTTGCAGAAAACGAAGATATTGCGAATTTCACTATTGGCGCGGGAGCAGTGGCGACTTCTAATGTTCTTTATCGGAGTTGGAGCGTAAGAGGGAGAAGATTTCATCATATTATTCACGGTCAGACCGGGAAAAATCCGGAAAGCGATGTCGTGCAAACGACTGTGTTCGCTAGTTGTGCCTCAGAAGCAGATGTGATTGCCAAAATACTGTGCATGATGTCTGCAAAGGAGGGAATTCGGTGGTTAAACAGACATTTTCCTAAAGCAGCATGCATCATCGTCAACGAAAGTGGGCAGCTGCTGATCACCCCTTCTGTTTCGCGGTACGTTGAAAGGTTGGTGGTTTAAAGATGATCCAGTTTTCAACTTGGGAATGGATTCGGGCGGCTGGATTTAGTTCCTATTTTCTTCTTTTTCTATCTGTCTGTTTGGGGATTATTCAAAATGCGAGCATGATCAGTAGAAATGTGCGCCATGTGCTTTTTCAAGCGCATCAAATGATGGGATGGTTTGCTTTTCTGCTTGCTTTTTTTCACGGTTTTTTGCTTTATTTTGATGATTATCAGCCATTTTCTATACAAGAAATTTTCATCCCGTTTCTCTCCAGATATCAACCGTTTTTTACCGGGTTAGGGATTGTTGCTTTCTATTCCATGTTCTTTATATTTATAACGAGCGATTTTATGAAAAAGATTGGGCGGAACATATGGAAAACGGTTCATTATCTCATTTTTCCAAGCTTCATTCTCGTCAGCATCCATGGAATTTTCATCGGGACAGATAGCAAAGAAACCTGGGCGCAATACGTTTATATTAGCGCTGTCGTTTGTTTTTTCGTTCTCATCGTCTACCGGTTTTTTTATAAAGCAACGCCAAAAAGCAATCGCAGCCGAGGGTGAGAGAATATGTACATTCTATTAGCAGAAGATGATACACGGCTCGGAAAACTGATTGTTTATATGTTAAAAAAAGAAAAATACATTGTGGATTGGGTGCAAGATGGAGAGGATGCTTATTATTTTGCCAAACAGTCGGATTATGATCTGTTGATTCTTGATTGGATGATGCCGCATAAAGAAGGAACGGAAGTTTGTCGAGCGTTGCGAAAAGAAGGGTTTCAGGGAGCGATTTTGATGTTAACGGCAAAGGATGCAGTTGAAGATCGAGTGACTGGGCTTGACTGCGGGGCGGATGATTATGTCGTAAAGCCGTTTGAGTTTTCTGAGCTTTTCGCCCGGATTCGCGCTTTATCTAGGAGAATGACTCAGCCGTTTCGGGGAGAAGAGCTTTCAGTAGGAAGCCTCTCGTTGAGTCTAAATGAATATTCCATAAAAAAAGGAGACAAAAAAATTCAATTGACAAATCGCGAATTTCAATTGATGGATCTGTTTATGCGCCATCCGAATCAAATATTGACGAGAGAGGCAATCATTGAGCGGGTTTGGGGGCTTGATGCCGATATTTCCAGCAACAATATTGATTCTTTTATTCGGATTTTGAGGAAAAAACTGGGGGACGACGGCACTTTGATTCAAAATATCCGAGGGGTAGGGTATAGGCTGAACGATGAATGACAAAATGTTCAAACAAACGCGCTTCCGGCTCACCCTTCTTTTTGCAAGTCTCATTGTTGTTTTTTTTGTTTTATTTACCTCGGCCAGTTATATGATCGTGTCTTCGTTGATTATGACGAAACAACGGCAGCAAGCGATCGATTTGGCGGAAGAGGAATATATGGAGCATAAATTTAAGCTTCTCAATTGGTATTATAAGAATGCAGACGATGATGATACGGATGAGCGCATTTCTGCCCATCATTCCAGCATGCCATTTTTTTATTACGTCATTACGCGTGATGGAGAAGTCATTAAAGGAGAAGAATCTTTTCCCGAGATTCGAGAGAATATTTTACATCGGATTCATGGATGGCGTCCAGGCAATAAAGACGTCCGTTACGAAACAGTAACAATAGGCAATGAGAAAATATGGTTCCTTCTTTCAGGAAAACAGGTGTTGATAAAAAAAATATATATCGGAACGATTTATACGGGAATAAACATAACGGAGCAAGTCTACATTGTCAAAGTGTTGACAGGTGTATTGTGTGTGATGTCCATTGTATTTATAGGGTTGTCTGTTGTCCTCGGGTACTATATGTCTGGCAGAGCAATGGTGCCGATTGCGAATGCTTTCAAACGGCAAAAAGAGTTTGTTGCTGACGCTTCTCATGAACTGAGAACTCCTTTAAGCATTCTTCAATCCTCAATTGAGGTGATTGAATCAGAAGAAAAAGGAAAATTAGGGGAGTTTTCCTTGCAAGTATTGGATGATATGAAGGATGAATTAAAGAGAATGACCAAGCTCACGAATGATTTATTATGGTTGGCCCGCTCTGACTCCAATGCGATTACGTTGACAAAAGAATGGTTTCCGTTGTTTCCTGTCGTCAACGAGCTGATCAGGAAATGCCGCCCTTTGGCGGAGCAAAAGCAGATTCGATTCACTGTCCATATGCAAGAAGACATAATGGTATATGGGGATAAAGAGAGAATCATCCAATTAATGTTTATTTTGTTGGATAATGCTGTAAAATATAATAATGAAAATGGACAGGTCAGTATAAAAGTTGAACGTAATCGAAAAAATGTGATGATTGAAATTAAGGATACAGGAATTGGAATCCCTATAGAACATCAAAAATATATATTTGAAAGATTTTATCGCGTTGATCCATCGCGTTCGCAAAGACAACAAGGATATGGGATTGGTCTTTCGATCGCCAAATGGATTGTTGATGCCCATGGCGGAACGATTAATGTACAAAGTGAAGAAAAACGAGGAAGCCGATTCATTGTGACGCTTCCGCAACCAACCATTATTGAAAGCGGGGGGGGGGGAAACAATGAAAAAATGGATGGTGGCATTAAGCATTTCAATTGCATATTTGTTAATTTGTTTTGCGGCGGTGCAAGTCAATCGTGTGTTTGCAGATGATGGACGAGAGCATTTCTATGAGCATGGAGAGCAATACGAAGAACACAGGGAAAAGGGGGAAGGAATGGCCAAGGAAAGCGGAGAGATGTTAGGATGGGGAGCGGTTTCTGTTGCTTTATCGGCAGGGGCGCTTTTGCCATTGAGACGAAATGCTAAATTCATTATGAGAACTGTTCCGAACATAAAATCTTTCTTTGTCTCTCTCTTAAAATGGTTAGCAACATGGCATATGCCTATTGGCGCAGTTGCGTTGGCGCTTGCTATAGCGCATGGTGCCCTTATGTACTTCTCTGAAGGGGAGTTGGAAATAAGGGAGTACATGGGCATTATCGCTATAGTATTCGCGGGAGTGGCGGCGGTTTTTGGAGCTGTTCTTTCAAAAAATAAAGCAAGCTCCTTGATCCGCTCAACACATATTGGATTATTATTAGCCGCGGGCATCTTAGTCGCGATCCATATTTTATCCTAAAATTTCAGCACATGAGACGAGCTGCTAAAATTTTTTAGTTATAAAACACGGCGGGACTGTGATGACAAAAAGGCGGTGCATCTTTTGCACCGCTTATTTTTCAGTGCACGCCCACTTCTTTTTGAGCGCTTGAATGAAAATATGCATATTTTGCTTAGTTTCCATAATCGGCATATAGACATAGGAAAGCATCCGATAAAAAGGCGAGTGCTTCAGGCGAACGATGGACAGATGGCCGTGCTCGATGTCGCGGGCGACGACGCTGCGCGACAACAAGGACAGGGCGTTGCCGTTAATCAACGTTTCTTTAATGCCTTGGTTGCTGCTGATGATCATGAGCGATTTCACCTTCAGGCCATTTGAGCGGATAAAGTGGTTGAAATATTCCCTTGTCCCCGACCCGACTTCGCGCGCCACCCATGCTTCGTTTTGCAAATCGGCGATCGTGACTTCGCCTTTTTGCGCCAATTCATGGCGGTTGGAGGCGACGATGACGAGCTCGTCTTGCATGAACGGATGGACGGACAGCTCTTTTTCGTTCGTTTGCCCTTCGATCAAGCCGATGTCGACTTGGTACGACTTGACGAGCTCGACGATTTCTTTCGTATTGCCAATCATGACTTCCAGCTCGAGCTCAGGGTAGCGATGCTGGAAATCGAGCAAAAACGGCGGCAAAATATATTCCCCGATCGTGAAGCTGGCGCCGATTTTCAGCTCTCCTTTGATCGCGTGATGGTGCTCCAAGATGTCTTGTTTCGTTTGTTCATAAAGCGCCATCATTTGTTTGGCGCGGTCGTACAAGAGCTCGCCCGTTGGTGTCATGCGCAGCCGTTTCGGGGAGCGGATGAACAGTTTCGTCTGAAACTCTTTTTCTAAATTTTTGATGTGCAAGCTGACGCTAGGCTGGGACAAATGGAGAATTTCTGCCGTTTTGGTGAAGTTTTTCACTTCGGCTAAGGTGATGAACGTTTTTAACTCTTCATAGTACATATCCGCTTCTCCTCCGTCCCGATGATGATTGTACTATTAGAAATACTAATAGTTTTAATAATTTATATTTATTTTACTAATGTTTTGTTTTGCGGTAAAGTGTAAATATGATACCCTCGCTAAAGTATACTTGGTTTATAGGAATAATGGAGTTTGGCGTTCGTTTTGTTGTTGAGGCTGAAACGACGCCAATCGTTCCATTTTATTTTATATTGTGAGGTGGACACCGTTGCAGCTGCAAGTAACCAACAGTCCGTTTACCGAGGAGCAGATTGCGCTCCTGAACCGTTTGTTGCCGACGTTGACGCCGGCGCAAAAGCTTTGGCTGAGCGGGTATTTGGCCGCGGCTGAGGCGGCGGTTGCCGTTTTGGATGCCGAAGCGCCGGCGCTGTTTGCTGGAAGCAGCAAACCGGTTTCGAAAGAAGTGACGGTATTGTACGGCTCGCAAACCGGCAATGCACAAAAGCTGGCTGAGAAAGCCGGCAAAGCGCTCAAGGAGCGCGGTTTCGAAGCGAAAGTGTTGTCAATGCTTGATTTCAAGCCGAATGAACTAAAGAAAGTCGAAACACTGCTCGTTGTTGTGAGCACGCACGGAGAAGGCGATCCCCCGGACAACGCCGTGTCGTTTTACGAATTTCTCCACAGCAAACGGGCGCCAAAGCTCAATCATCTTCGCTTCTCCGTTCTCGCGCTTGGCGATACGTCGTACGAGCAGTTTTGCCAGACGGGGAAAGATTTTGACAAGCGTCTTGAGGAGTTGGGCGGAACGCGGTTTTATCCGCGGGTTGACTGCGATGTCGATTACGAAGAAGCAGCAGCGAAATGGCTCGATGGCGTGCTTGGCGAGTTAAGCAAAGAAGCGAATGCCAACGCCGGGGCAGCTCCGCTCTTGTCGGCTGTTGCCGCAGCTCCGAAAGCGGAACCGGTCGCCGTGTATTCGCGGAAAAACCCGTTTCCGGCCGAGGTGCTCGAAAACATCAACTTAAACGGCCGCGGTTCGAACAAAGAAACGCGCCATCTCGAATTGTCGCTTGAAGGGTCGGGCTTGAAGTATGAGCCTGGCGATGCGCTTGGCATTTTCCCGAAAAACGATCCGGAGCTTGTCGATCTCGTCATTCAAGAAATGAAGTGGAATCCGGAAGAAACGGTGACGATCGACAAGGATGGAGAAGTGCGGTCGCTCAAAGAAGCGCTCACGTCGCACTTTGAAATCACGGTCTTGACAAAAGCTTTGCTGCAAAAGCTGGCGCCGTTATCAAAAAACAGCGCGCTTCAAGAGCTTGTCGCGCCTGGCAATGAGGCGAAGCTGAAAGAATACGCCAAAGGCCGCGATTTGTTGGATGCGCTGCGCGACTTTGGCCCGTGGGACGCCGCGCCGCAGCAAATCATCTCGATTTTGCGGAAAATGCCGCCGCGCCTGTACTCGATCGCAAGCAGCTTGGCGGCGTATCCGGATGAAGTGCATTTGACGATCGGCGCCGTCCGCTACGAATCGCACGGCCGCCTGCGCAAAGGGGTGTGCTCGACGTTCTGTGCGGAGCGCATCCAAATCGGTGACACATTGCCGGTCTTTGTTCAGCCGAACCCGAACTTCAAGCTGCCGAAAGACCCCGATACGCCGATCATCATGATCGGACCGGGCACCGGGGTGGCGCCGTTCCGTGCCTTTATGCAGGAGCGCGAAGCGACGGGCGCCAACGGAAAATCGTGGCTCTTTTTCGGCGACCAACATTTTATGACCGATTTCCTCTATCAAACCGAATGGCTCGCATGGCTGAAAAGCGGCGTGCTGACCCGAATGGATGTCGCCTTCTCGCGCGATACGGAAAGAAAAGTATATGTCCAGCACCGGATGCAAGAACGAAGCAAAGAACTGTTCGGCTGGCTTGAGGAAGGCGCTGTCGTCTATGTGTGCGGCGACAAGCAACACATGGCGCGCGACGTTCATCAGACATTGATCGAGATTATCGAAAAAGAGGGCGGCATGAGCCGTGAACAGGCGGAAGCGTATGTCACCGAGATGCAAAAGCAAAAACGGTATCAACGCGACGTCTACTAATCATCCAAAGGAGTGGGGACCAAAATGGCGAAAGTCGAGTTAAAAGCGCCGGAAGGACCGCCAAGCGATGTCGAGCGCATTAAACGGGAAAGCCGCTATTTGCGCGGCACGCTCGCCGAAACGATGGAAGACCCGCTCAGCGCGGGCATTCCAGATGATGACAACCGGCTGATGAAGTTCCACGGCAGCTATTTGCAAGACGACCGCGACGTGCGCACCGAGCGGCAAAAACAAAAGCTTGAGCCGGCGTATCAGTTTATGATCCGCGTCCGCACGCCGGGCGGGGTGGCGACGCCGGAGCAGTGGCTCGTCATGGATGAGCTCGCCCGCAAATACGCCAACGGCACGCTGAAGTTGACGACGCGTCAAGCGTTCCAATTGCACGGCGTCTTAAAATGGAACGTGAAAAAAACGATGCAAGCCATCAACGGCGCGCTGATGACAACGCTCGCCGCCTGCGGCGACGTCAACAGGAACGTCATGTGCAACCCGAATCCGTACCAGTCGGAAGTGCACGCGGAAGTGTACGAATGGGCGAAGCTGATCAGCGATCATTTGTTGCCGCGGACGCGGGCGTACTATGAAATTTGGCTTGATGATGAAAAAGTCGCCGGCACACCGCAAGTCGACGGAGAAGAAGAGCCGATTTACGGTCCGACGTATTTGCCGCGGAAGTTTAAAATCGGCATCGCTGTTCCGCCGTCCAACGATGTCGATGTGTTCTCGCAAGATATCGGGTTGATTGCCATTGTCGAGGACGGCAAACTCGCCGGATTTAATGTCGCCATCGGCGGCGGCATGGGAATGACCCACGGCGATAAAACGACGTACCCGCAGCTGGCGAAAGTGATCGGTTTCTGCAAGCCGGACCAAGTCGTTGAAGTGGCGGAAAAAATCATGACGATCCAGCGCGACTACGGCAACCGCTCGTCGCGCAAACACGCCCGCTTCAAATACACGGTCGACCGGCTCGGCCTTGAGACGGTCAAAGAGGAGTTGGAGCGCCGCCTCGGCTGGAAGCTCGGTGAAGCGCGCCCGTACCATTTCGAGCATACCGGCGACCGCTACGGCTGGGTCGAAGGCGTCAATGGCACATGGCATTTCACGCTCTTTGTCGAAGGCGGCCGTGTCAAAGACTATGACGATTACAAACTGATGACCGGTCTGCGCGAAATCGCCAAAGTCCATACCGGCGATTTCCGGTTGACGGCGAATCAAAACTTAATTATCGCCAATGTTACGAGCGAGAAAAAACCGGAAATCGAGGCGCTCATCGCCGAATACGGTTTAACCGACGGCCGGCGGTACACCGCCTTGCGCCGCAACGCGCTCGCCTGTGTGGCGCTGCCGACATGCGGCTTGGCGATGGCGGAAGCCGAGCGGTACTTGCCGAAACTGCTCGATAAAATCGAGGAAATGATCGACGAAAACGGCTTGCGCGATGACGAAATCACGATCCGCATGACCGGCTGTCCGAACGGCTGTGCCCGCCACGTCCTCGCCGAGATCGCCTTTGTCGGCAAAGCGGTCGGCAAATACAACATGTACCTTGGCGCCGCGTTCAACGGCACGCGCCTTGGCAAGCTGTACCGCGAAAACATCGGTGAAGAAGAAATTTTGCGCGAACTGCGCGTTCTCTTGTCCCGCTATGCGAAAGAGCGGCTTGACGGCGAACATTTCGGCGATTTTGTCATCCGCGTTGGCATCGTCAAAGAAGTGACGGACGGGACGAATTTTCACGATTAAGGTGGTCAGGGTGAAATGGAAACCAGCCTCTCCTTGTTTAGGGGAGGTTGGTTTTTTGTTGCTTCCATGCAATGGCTTCGGCGTTTTGTTCATCGTAGCCACATTCAAGCTATAATTCACAAAATATTTCAACTATATTATAGTAGTGTTATGAAATTGTATTTTTCAGATCATGACAAGGGCAAACATTCTTTCCGAGATCGTATGCAGCGATCACGTGAATGGAAAGGGGAAGAAGATATCATGACGATGAGAACAGAAAAACAAACATACTTGAATTACATCAATGGCGAATGGATTCATTCCTCCACTGGAAAAATCGAAGCCAGCCTTAACCCAGCCAACATCGATGATATCGTCGGCTACGTTCAAGAGTCCGGAGTCGAGGATGTGAACGTTGCGGTTGAGGCGGCGCGAAGGGCGCAGATGGCATGGAGAAAGCTGTCGGGGCCAAAACGCGGAGAGTATTTGTTCCGCACGGCGGATCTTTTGGAGAAACGGCTCGATGAGATCGCGGAAACGATGACAAGGGAAATGGGGAAAACGCTTCCCGAAGCAAAAGGAGAGGTGCAGCGGGGAGTCAATATTTTGCGCTACTACGCTGGGGAGGGGATGCGGTCCATCGGCGAGGTCATTCCATCCACGGACAGCGAAGCGCTTATGTTTACAACGCGCGTGCCGCTCGGAGTGGTGGGGGTCATCACGCCGTGGAATTTCCCGGTCGCCATTCCGATTTGGAAAATTGCTCCTGCCATCGTCTATGGAAACACGGTGGTGTTTAAGCCGGCGCAGGAAACGGCGGTCACCGCCGCGAAAGTGGTCGAATGCTTTGACGAAGCGGGGCTGCCGGCTGGCGTTGTGAATTTGGTGACGGGCAAAGGATCGGTCATCGGCAATGCGATTGCCGAACATCCTCACATTCATGGCATCACCTTTACCGGCTCCAATGAAGTCGGCAAAATGATCGCTCAAAAAGCGGTGGCCAGAGGGGCGAAATACCAGTTGGAAATGGGTGGAAAAAATCCGGTCATTGTGCTCGAGGACGCTGACCTTGACCGCGCGGTGGAAGCGACAATCAGCGGCGGACTTCGTTCAACCGGACAAAAGTGCACGGCGACGAGTCGCGTGTTTGTCCAGCGCTCCGTCTATGACCAATTTAAAGAAAAGCTGTTGGCGAAAGTGCAACAGCTGAACATTGGCAACGGACTCGAAGATGGCGTCTGGATGGGTCCGTGCGCCAGCCAGAAGCAGCTCGAAACGGTTCTTTATTATATCCAAAAAGGGATCGAAGAAGGGGCGACGCTCGTTTACGGCGGCCAACGTTTGACAGACGGAGAGCGGGCGAAAGGGTTTTACGTGCAGCCGACCATCTTTGAAAACGTATCGCCTGACATGACGATCGCCCGCGAAGAAATTTTTGGCCCCGTGCTCGCCTTGATCAAAGTCGATACGTTTGAAGAGGCGATCTCGCTCGCCAATGACACGCCATTTGGCCTCAGCGCGTCGATTTTTACGCAAAATATCGGAAAGATGCTGGCGTTTATTCAAGACATCGAGGCCGGGCTCGTCCGCATTAATGAAGAAAGCGCCGGGGTTGAACTGCAAGCGCCGTTTGGGGGGATGAAGCAGTCAAGCTCCCACTCGCGGGAACAAGGGCGAGCGGCCATCGAATTTTTCACCGCGATGAAGACGGTGTTAATCAAAGGATAAGGAAGGAGAGAAAGTGCTCTGCCGTTATGGCAGGGCGCTTTTTGCCTTTGAAGAGGATGGTGGCTGCGCCCGTTTTCGGTTGGCGATTGCCGGTGCGTGAACGGTTCGCTTACAATAGAAGGAGAATGAGTCTGTGTGCGGGAGGGAGATCAAAATGAGCCAGCCGGGTGAGCAGCACCGCTATACGTTAAGCGAGTTTTTTTCTTTAGCTGGAGACGAGCGGATGGAGCTGTACGAAGGAAACATTGTATTGATGCCCCCGGCTTCTTATGAGCATGAAGGTGTGGTCGCTAATTTGATCGCCGAGTTTCGCATGGCGTTAAAAGGAGATTCTTGCCTTGTGTTCGGCAGCAACCTCCAAGTCGTCTTTTTATTTGAAGACGAACAAAAAGGAAAGCGAAACGTGACCGTGTTGCCGGATATATCGATTGTTTGTGACCGAACGAAACTGCGCCAAGGGCGGTGTTACGGCGCTCCCGACCTTGTGGTGGAAGTTCTGTCGCCAAGCACCGCCCGCAATGACCGGCTGCTCAAGCGTCATTATTATGAGAAAGCGGGGGTCGGCGAGTATTGGCTTGTCGATTATCAGCATAAGACGATTGAAAAGTACTGTTTGCGTTCAGAAGTGTTTGAGCTCGAAGATGTATATGACGCCTCGAATCCATCAGCGGTCTCGACGTTGTTTCCTGAGGTGCGGTTTTCGGTGGACGATGTGTTTGCGTTTTTGCTGTAAACAGCGGCTTAGGTGCGTGCGCCCGTGTTTGTCAGCTGATGAGCGTGGCGGATTGTGCGGGGGAAGGGGAATAGTAAGAAGTAATGAGTAATTGAGATGGACTAGAAGGTCGGTGAAAAAACCACTGTTCTTCTCCAATCAGTGGTTCTTCGTGAAAACGAAGGACCGGCTTTGCAGGATTTCTCAATTTGAAAAACGTCGCTGGAGAGCGGCATTTTCAGTTAAATCACCAGTTCTCTAGAGCGCGATATCTATCGGCAAGTCGAGTGGCTGTTTTCGATTTGTCTGCCAACATGCGCTAGACGGCGGTGTCACCGCCTCATTGGCGCTTGATCCGCACGGCAAAACGTTAAGCTATGCCTTGTTGGAGATGGAGCTTTGATCTCTCAGACTAAATGGGCAGCAAGGAAATGATCGATGTCCGTGTTTTCGTCATGCAACTGTGTTCCATTGCGCTAAATTAAGGAGACAATATATAGAAGGGTGCCCAAAAGTAGGTGGCACCCTTTCTATATACTTGCACAATGCCTTGTATCTCTCTTGAAGAAAGATGACATTTTGAAACGGCCGCTCTTTCATGAATGGTTGCTTCAGTCAATGAGGATTCTTGAGTTTGCGACGGTGTTGTTCTTTATTCTTAGCCCAAACTAAGACAGATTCATGTCATTAGAAAAAATGAGAAAATGATGAAAAAATAATTGACAATGATAATTTCTATCAATCAAAATAGATATGTGATAATGAGAATCTATCTCTATTACAAACCATAACGGTTAATGGTGGTAACATGCTGATGTGTGAATTCAGTCAATCAAGGAGTAGGAGTCTGAACTTGTCGAAGTGGTTAGGAGAATGAGAAAAAGAATCTATATAGATGCAATTTAAAGCTTTAACATTTATAGCTTTTACCGGTCATTGGATCGACTGTCGGGTGACCGAACAACGCCGCTTCCAGACCCATGTATGGGTCTGTGAAGCGGGTCGTTGTTCGGTCTTCCGTCACGCTAAGGCGTGACGGAGGCAAGCCTGTGGCTTGCCTTCGACAGTCAAAAATGGACAAGCCGCTTTTCCGTCAAGGATATGTTAAACGCTTTCGTTGCATCTATATATATCAATGAAACAGGATGACTGTCAAAACGCTTAAAAATCAAGAAAAATAAGGAATCATACATATAGAATACTTGACTTTTTTGGATGTGGCCACCATCCCATTTCCATCGTGAGCTAACGAAGGAAATCGTTTTTGGCGTACAAATACGATTTGATCCAGTCTGTTTCCGCCTGGCTGCACGGCGATTTTTCGGTCATGATGCAAGGGCGTTATGAGATGCTGTATGTCAGCGTTCCGCTCATGGCCATCGCTTACGCTTACGCCAACCGGTTCACGATTGCTGGCATGGGCGAGGAAATGGCGACGAACTTAGGGATTCGCTATCGTTCCATTGTGTATACTGGATTGCTCATTGTGGCCGTGGTTTCCGCGGTTGAAGTGTTGACGGTCGGTACGTTGCCGTTTTTAGGATTGATCGTTCCGAATATCGTCACGATGTATTATGGGGATCATTTGCGCAAAGTATTGCCGCTGACAGCGATTGTAGGCGCGCTGTTCGTATTGGTTTGTGACGTGTTTGGCCGCGTCGCCATCTATCCATATGAAATCCCGATCGGCTTGACGGTCGGGGTGATCGGGAGCGGCGTCTTTTTATATTTGTTGGCAAGGAGAACGAGGCAGTATGTCTAACCGGATGAAAACCGCCATTCTAGCTGCAGTGGTTCTGGTATTCATTGCGCTGTTTTTGTTCACTCATTTGCGGGGCAATATCGAGTACGTGTTGCGCTCCCGAAGCGAGAAAGTGATCGCGATGGTGCTTGTCGGCTGGGCGGGAGCGGTGTCGACCGTTTTGTTTCAGACGATGACAAACAACCGCATTTTAACGCCGCGCATCATTGGCCTCGATTCCGTTTATATGCTGATTCAAACGGCGGTTGTGTTTTTGTTTGGGGCGACGACGTTGACCATGATGAACGATACGGCGCATTTTCTTCTTTCCGCCGGCAGCATGATCGGTTTTTCCGTTTTTCTTTATTCGTTTCTGTTTCAGAGGGAAGGACGGAACATTTATTTCATTTTGCTTGTCGGGATGATTCTAGGCACTTTTTTCAAAGTTTGACATCGTTTATGCAATACTTGATTGACCCGAATGAATTTTCCATCGTTCAAAGTTGTTGGGGCAAATGTTTGGCAAAGAAAAAGAGGTGGAAGATGAATTAGTGAAGATTGAAAAGCAAATTGAAGAAGTGAAAGCGAAAGCGGGAGACAAAAAAGCATTGGTGATTTTAACAACTGGCGGCAAAGTGAGCGCCTTCGGCAAAGGGTCGCGATTTGGCCTCATCCATGATGTGCTCGGCGTCCAGCCGGTTGATCCGAATTTAAAAGCGGATACGCCGCACGGACAAAGTGTATCGTTCGAATACATCGCTGAGAAAAACCCGGATTATTTGTTTGTCATTGACCGCGACGCGGTTGTCGAAGGAAAGCCGACGGTGAAACAAACGATTGAAAACGCGCTGGTGAAAAAGACAAAAGCGTACCAAAACGGCCATATTGTGTACTTGGATCCAAATTATTGGTACCTCTCGGGCGGCGGATTGACGTCGGTGTCGGAAATGATCAAACAAGTGGGACAAGGGCTTGAATGATGGACAGGCGGGCTTAGACAGCCCGCCTGCCGCATTTGCTCATAAAATAAGATTCTTAATTTTGTAGATTTCCCGTTCATGTTCGATCGCTTTGTTCGAGAGGAAGGTAATATCGAGTTTCATGCTGTTGAGCTGTTCCGTGAATGATTGGGCATAGGAATCGATTTTCTCTTCCAAGGTGCTAAGTTTTTGTTGGATGGAAGACACTTCACCGTGGAGCTTGTGTACATCCATAGCGAGGGCTTCGAGTGTGGCGTCAGTTTCCTCTTGACGGTGAAGCAGAGCGGACATAAGGTCATACAGTTCTTTTTGGCCGGCTTTTAAGTATGTTTGTTCTTCTTCTAACCGTTTTTGGCCTTGAAAAAGGTCTTGTTGTACGCGGCGCAGTTCTTCCAGTTGTTTTTGGAATCCTTCTTGTTGTTTTTGGAACTCTTGCAGCTGTACCCGGAATTGTTGTTGTTCTTTGCGCATCTCCTCTTGAGCTTGACGGATCTGTTGCTGCTCCTTGCGGATTTCCTGTTGCTCTTTTCGGATTTCGAGTTGTTCTTTGCGCATTTCCTGTTGTTCTTTTCGGATTTCGAGCTGTTCTTTGCGCATTTCTTGTTGCTCTTTTCGAATTTCCTGCTGTTCTTTTCGGATTTCTTGTTGCTCTTTCCGAATCGCTTGCTGTTCTTCTTCCAACCGTTTTTGTCCTTCGACGAGCAAATGCAGTGTGTCTTCAATATGGCCGAGCCGATCGAATAATTGCAAGAGGACCTCCTCGCTCATCGTGTCACCTCTTTCACAGAATCTTCCTTCATTATAGCACATACGTTCCCTGTGGACAAGCAAATTTATGCATATAGTGTGCATGAGGGGGGAGGGGTTGGCCATATGATATAATATTAATAGACTGTCGAATTCCGACAGTTGGATTTATCGTACATTTCTAGCAAAGAAGGGATTCAATGTATGCTCTACGTTTCTCCGGCGAAAATGGCGAGCTATTTTTACCATGAATGCGAGCGGAATTTTTACTTTCAGTCATTGGCGAAAGAACGGCGCGGCGAGCTCGATGTGCCCAAAGAGCTGTTTGAGCGGTCTGCTGTTCATGAGAGTGTGTTGCGCCGCGGAGTTGAGTGGGAAGAGGAAGTGATTTCGACACATTTGGCCGGCCAGGTGAAAATGGGGAAGCGATTGCCAGGCATGCCGCTTTCCCACTGCTTTTTGGATGGCGTGGAGACGATCCAAGAGCTGAAACGGCCGAGCAAACGGTATTTGTACCAGCCGACCTTGATTGTGCCGCCGCGTTTTTACAAACGGTACGGGTTGGATCCAGACGTGATCCGTTTTGCGGCGTGCCGTCCGGATTTGATTGAGTGCAGATCGGAACAAGACGGCTTTGCGTTTCGGATCATCGACATCAAATCATCAGATGTATTGAAACTTTCCCACCGCGTGCAAACGGCGTTGTATGCGTTAATCTTGTCTTTGATTTTAGAGGAGCACGGCATTGCGGGCAAGGTTGATTTGCGCGAAGCGGGCGTATGGACGTACGGGGCAGGGCAGCCGCAAGCAGCTGATATCAGTCAACTGCTTCCGTATATCGAACAGTTTTTAACTAGCGAATTGACAGCGCTGGCCACAAAACAGGCGGACGAGTTGTTTTGGCACTTGGATTACCGTTGCGAATGGTGTCCGTTTTACGATTATTGTTTAGACAAAGCGCGGCAACAAAAGCACATTTCCCTCGTTCCGTACTTATCGAGCCACGCGTCCCGCTTTATCCGTGAGCGGCAGCTGCCCGAGACGATCGGCGAGTTTCGCCAATTTCTTGAACGTCAAGAAAACAGGCATGTGCTGAAACAAAACGCTGGGCTGGCGCGCCAACTTCGACGACTTGAAGCGCAGCTTGAGGCCATCGCACAAGAAAAAGTCGTTCCGTATGATCGTGCGGTGACACATATGCCTATATGGGAAGACATCCGTCTTATTCTCACCGCTCAACGCGATCAGTTGACGGGAAAGGTTGCGGCGGCATCGTTGTACCGCGTCGGTGGGGCAGATGTGTTTGGAACAGGATCGGAAATGCATCATTTTATCGCCGGTTCGTTCGAGGAATGCGACGCGGTCGGCCGGAATTTTGCCGATGCGCTTGATCGTCTGCTTCAGACGGTGCACGATTACAACCGAACGCGTGAGTGGCGGGCGCAAAAGTCGGTGCAGGCGTACGTCGTCGACAACTATGAATGGGAAAATGTGCAACAGTTGTTTCATGAGCTTTTGTTGGATTCGGAATATAACGAAAAAGCGGTTCGGTTGCTGTCTTATTTTCATAGCAGTGTGTTATCAAGCGCCAGCGATCATCCGTGCGAAATGGTTCCGCTTCCTGTCGTTGTCCTGACAACCGTAGCGAGCCAGTTGTTCGCCTTGCCGGTGCATGTCGCTTACCGTCTTGAAGACTTGTCGCGATATGTTGCGGCCTACAATGACTCGCCGTTTCTGTACTCGGCGAGTGAGCGTTTTTCGTTTCGTTTGACGAACGCCATGAAAATGGACGTGCTGCACGACGCATGGCAAACAGGGGACGAGGAGAAAAGAAAAGCGGTCGAGAAGGAACTGAGCCGGCGCCTTTGGGCGGCGAGCAGCGTCATTCAAGGCATCCGCGCGTGGGCTGCTAACGTCCATCCTTCTCCGCTTGTCGTTTGGCCGGAAAAATTCCGTTTTCCCTCTTCGGCGGATTACCGCGATCCGCTTGTGTCCAAGTTGGCGTTTATGGCGCGCTACGAGGCGCTATTAAACTACTTGGATATTCGCCAAAGCCGCCTGCTCCCGCTTCCGGAGCGGCTTGAGAACGGGGTGACGCTTCATGTCACGTACCTTGGCGGCGAGCGGTTCCGTCTGAACAACCGGCAGGCGCTTGAAGCGATCGATTCCAAAGCGAACTGGCTGCTCACCGAGTGCAATGAGGAAGGGGAAAAGGCGCAGCAGACGTTTCCTGATATCAAATACGCAGGCGACTGGTCAGCGCCAAAAGGGGCCAACTTGTACTTTACCCGCATTCGCGCCATCCATGATCATGGCAAAAAGGTTGAACTCGAGCTCGAGTTGCCCAAATGGCTCGACCGTTTCCCGCTTGTTGAAGGAGAGGAGTATTGGCTGTCGCTCCGGCATGCTGATTTCACTATGCCGCGCGTCTTGCGGGCGTTGCAACAGTTGGATCAGGAAAATCACCGCATTCTTAGTTTGATTCGCGACCCGGCTCGCTACCGGAAAACGTTTCGGCCAAACTGGGATGTAGATGAAGTGAAGATGCTTCTCCGCCAAAGCGGACTGACAAAAAGCCAGCGTCAGGCATTTCTCCACTTTCTCCACCATACGTTGACGCTCGTCTGGGGGCCGCCTGGCACTGGGAAAACACACTTTATCGCTGCTGCCCTTCAGTTGCTCATGACGATTTATGAGAAGCGGGGGCGGAGGCTCGCTATTCTCGTTTCTGGCTTCACCCACGCGGCGATTGAAAACTGCCTGCGTAAAATTCAGGAGCTTGTGCCGCGGCACCGTGTCCACATTGCCAAGCTCGGCGAGATTCAGACGGAAAAAGCAAAAGGGATGGCCGAAGTGGCGGATCGCGAACTTTCTGACTGGCTCAGCAACGGCGGCCATCGGGTGCTTGGCGCTACGCTGTACAGCATTCAAAAGGCGTACGAAAAAGGATATATAAATGAAGAGTTTGATGTCGTCGTCCTTGATGAAGCGTCGCAAATTCGCGTTGCCGATTCATTGTTGGCGTTAAGCCACGTCAAAAAAGCAGGCCGTCTGCTCATCGTCGGCGATCACTTCCAACTGCCGCCAATTATTCAAGGGACGTATGCGGTCACCGAAGGGGAGCCGCCCTTGTTCGACTCGATTTTCCGCCTGCTGTTTGACGCCGATGCCGAGAAGCGGTTCACCCGCCAATTGACGGACAATTTCCGCATGAATGAAGCGCTTTGCCGCTACCCGGCCGAGCGGATTTACGGGTCGGACTATACGGCGTTCAATAAGCGTATTGCTTCTCAAACGTTGGCGCTTGCCGCCGCACGTCCTGCCGATGAATGGGTGGAAGCGGCGCTTGACCCCGATTATCCGCTTGTTGTCTGCGTTTACGACGGTGCATACGGCACGCAGGAAAACGAGGCGGAAGCGCGCTGGGTGGCGAGCATCACGAAAGTGCTTCGGGAGCGTCTGCTTGATGACAATGGACAACGGTATGATGATACATCAGACGGCGATCAAGCGTTTTGGCGCCATGGACTGTTTATCATTTCGCCGCATCGCGCCCAAATCCGCGCCATTCGCCGCGAGCTTGAACGCCAAGGGCTGCGTCCGCCGTTTTTTGTCGACACGGTCGATAAAATGCAAGGACAGGAGGCGGAAGCCGTGATCATCAGCTATGGCGTCGCCGATCCTGAACTGGCCATGATGGAAGGGGAGTTTATCTACAGCTTGAACCGCCTCAACGTCTCGCTCACACGGGCGCGGAAAAAGGCGATCATCTTCCTCTCGCGCCAACTCATGTCGCCGTCGCTTCAAGTGATCGGCAACGAGGAATACCATGAAGGAGTGAACTTTATGCTTAGGCTAGAAAACTATGCTTCACGGCATGGGAAAGCCCAAACGTTCGTTGTCGACGGCGCCGCGCTGCGAATGTACCGGGTCGGCTGTCCTAAGCCTGAAGAGGTGGATCATCCATCTCTCTGAAAATCGCATAAGCGTGCGCCATCCGCCATGCCGCCTTCTCCATTTCGTTGGACGGTTCTCGTCCTCGCTGATGAATGTAGCGGGGGACGGAAGACAGCCAAAACACGGAGGAGGTGTGCATGGCTGTTTTTTTGGATGGCAAAGCCGTCTATATAATTGTTATTTTGTTACATATTGCCGATAGGTCTTAACGCCTGTAAAATGATTTTGTAAGAAACGGAGAAATCTGCACCTTTTGCCATTCTAATAATCAAGCAGACAGCGGGATGGAAGGGCAGATTGGAACACCTTCGTTTGGCGGCGGATGGCTGCTTACATAACAGAAAGTGCAGGTGATTGGCATTGTACACATTTTTTGAGACTTTGTTTTCTCTAATCAACAAGATCGGAAATAAAGGGTTTACCGATTTATTTCTTTATTTTCAGTTGGGGTTGTTTTTGGTGATGGCTGCCTGGCAGTTTGTGCGCATTCAGAGGGAAATCGCGGTGATGAATCAGCTGAAGCCGAAGTTGCTCGAGCTGAACCGCTCCTCAGATGGAAGCGCCTACGAGATTGACCAGGCTATTAACAGTCTTTTTGCCCAAGTGAAAAAATCAAAATATAAGGAGTTGTGGGAACGATATTATAATCGTGTTTCGCAAAAAAATGAAGACGAACGCATTAATGTAGAACCGTTTTTTGGATTTGATGTGATGTATCATCATATGGGGTATCGGACATTGATGGACATGGGGGCGGGCATCCATGTCAGTCTCGGCGTTCTCGGCACCTTCGTCGGTCTCTCGGTCGGGCTGGCTGAGTTGCATATTGGCAATACAGAAGCGTTGCGGTCAGGGATTAGCAGCTTGCTAGATGGGATGAAAGTAGCCTTTTACACCTCTGTATGGGGCGTGTTGCTTTCGTTAATGTGGACGATGTTTGACCGGTGGATTAGCAGCACGCTTGAGCGCAATATTGACTGGCATTCCGAACGGCTTGACTTTTTGCTTAGCACTGATGATGAGGAGTTGTTTCTCAACCGTTTGGAAAAGTTATCGCGCAATCAGGCCGACCATTTGAAAACGCTGTTGACTGATGCGCTTGAAAAGGCGATGCAGCCGATCGTTCTGTCGCTTCAGCAGTCACACGGCAGTCTGCAGCAAGCGTTCGGCCAGCTTCATGACCAGTTCGCCCAGCTGCATGAAGGAATGGAGACGCAGGCGAAGCTGCTTGAGTCGCAAATTGAGCTGACGAAAAATACGAGCGCTGATGTAACGAGCCGGCTTGTTGATGAGATTACGGGCGGAACACAACAATCGATCGGGCAGTTTAGCGAGTTCGTCCAACAGTCGCAAGTGCTGCAGACGGAAATGATGAAAACGATTGAGGCGTTCACAAGCCGTTTTGCTTATACGGAAGAGCGGCAGGCGATGACGCTCGAGCGGACGGAAAAAATGTTTGCGCAGTTTGAAAAGATGGCCGCAGAGCTTGAGTTGATGAAGGACAGCTATCAAAAAACGGCAAGCATGATGAACGGGTTAGGAGAAACATTCTACCAGCTGCAGCAGCTGACGAAAGACCAGCTTCCGGTTCAACAGGAAGTGATGCGAAGCAACCAGCTATTGGCGCAGAAGTATGATGATTTGGCCGATCAGTTCACCCGCTTTAATGCGCAAGTTGAAATACAGTACAGCCAGCTGCTCGACCAGCTTGTCCATGCGTCGTCCTCACTTTCAGCCTCGTTTCAAACGATGGCAAACAGATTTGATGAGTCGCTCCGCATTCAAAAAGAATCGCTGCATGATTCGCAGCAGCTGCTTGGCGACGTCCAGTCGGCTGTTGCCGCGCTGTCGCCGCTCGTTCCCGAGCTGCGTGAAACGTTCGATCGCGTCCGCGAGCTAAAGGAGCAGCTGCTTGAAATGCAGGAAGCACAAAAACAGCTTCTTCCAGAGCTTGTGCAGCTGCGTACGCAAACGAAGGAAACGGTCGAGGAAACGTTGCGGACGACGAAAGTGTATATGCATGAGATGACAGAGCAAATTGGGGCGCTGCAGGAAAACTGGGCGACAACAAAAGAACAGTTGGCAAGAATTACCGAAGCTCTCCACTTATCTATGAAAGATTTTGCTGAAAATATTGACAGCGGTTTAAGCAAAACGTATCAACATTTTGATGAGACCTTGACCAAGGCTGTGCAAGAAGTGAGCGGGCTCGTTTATCAATTCAGCGAAGTGCAGGCGGATTTTATTGAAAATTTGGAAGACTTGGTGGATCATTTGGATAGATGGAAAGCAGGGGCTTCAACATGAAATACCGGAAACGGACGGAAGTCAATTATTGGATGTCCTATGCGGATTTAATGAGTGCCATGTTGATGGTGTTTGCCTTGTTGTTGACGTTTGTCATCCTTGATTACCGCGAATTGCTTGAAGAGAAAGAAAAGCAAATTGAGGAGGTTGTCAGCGTCAAAACGGAGATCATCCGGGCTCTGACTGAAGCGTTTAAGCAATCGAATATGGCGATTGAAATTGACCAGCAAACAGGAGCCATCCGCTTTCCCGGCAGCATTTTGTTTGAATCCAATTCGGCGGAAATCTCTCCGGAGGGGAAGGCGTTTTTGCAGCAGTTTATCCCTAAGTATATGGGGATTTTATTGCAGGACCGATTTAAAAATGAAATTTCGAGCATCATTATCGAAGGGCATACTGACCGGAATGGGACGTACATGTACAATATGTCTTTATCGCAGCGCCGGGCGTATGCCGTTTTAGAGTATATTTATAGCAAAGAGTTTCCTAATTTTAAAGAACGGGAGCTGTCGAAAAAGTACATTACCGCAAATGGCCGGAGCTTCAGCAGTCCGCTAACGGATCAAAATGGCAAGTATGATCCTGACCGCTCGCGGCGGGTTGAGTTTTTATTCCGCCTTAAGGACGATGAAGCGATTAAAGCCCTTGAAAAGTTGGTGAACGAATAATGAAGTATGAGTATGAACCGGTGTTGCTAAAACGGTGGCTGCGCAAACCGCGCCCGCCTCTTTTGAAACAAACGGTTGAATATAGCGCTGGGAAATACCAGAGCGTGCTTGAACGATTGTCCGACCGGTTTGCGGAAGTAGCCAATGCGCCGGTTTCGGTGTTTCAAGAGTGGGTACAACAGCTGTCGCGGCGGGAGAAGCTTCTTCTCCCCAACTTGTACAAAAAAGAGCTGCCCGAAGAGACCAAAAAAGCTATGATCGAGTCCATCCAGCGCCATATCCAGCATGAGCGCCGCCTTTTCCGCGTGTTAGTCGATGTTATGTATGAAACGTGCGATTTGGACGAAATTTGGAAGCTTTTGCGTTACGCCTATGCTGCCCATATAGAGAAAATCGAAAAGCGGATGGAAAAAGAAAGAAGTGAAAAATGGCGGCGTTATTTGTTAAGCAAAGATCCGATTGTGTATTTGGCGACAACGGCGTATGAAAGCGAGAAAGGGATTTTAGACGAGCTGGAGACGTTTTATTTAACGAAAAACTTTCCGTTGTTTAAGCTCGTGCTGATGGAAATTTTCCAGCTGGCCGATGAATCGTTTTTTCTCAAGGAACAAGACTTATATCGGGAGCTGTTTGTTTCCTCAACAAATGAACAGCAACAAAAAATGGCGAACGCATTGATCAAAAAGTGCAAACTGAATCATGTCAAGCCGCTCGGAAGACTGATATTTGAAAAGTTGCAAACGTATCACAGAAAACCAATGCTATGGAGATATGTCGGGGAAGAGGAAAAGCGGCGGTTTGCCCAGTGGATTATGAGGTTGGAATTGAAAGACTTTTTTGGCGGCGTGAATAAAAACCATGAACGGTTTCAATATTGGGAGAAATTTATTCCGAAGCTTGAGGATGTCGTCGTGACCGATGAACGCACGACGTTAATCATGTATTTCCGTGACGTTGTCATTATGGAAGTGCTTGGCACTGGGGCGGTTTATATTTATCGTGCTGACGTTTTCCGGCGCCATTTTCAGCCGAAAATTGACCGGATGCTCGCCGAGCGGGAGCGGTTTGCCAACAAGGCATGGCTAAAAGTGCGAGAAGTGAAACGGGCTGAGCTGATGGATAGAAACTTGACGATTCCAGGCGGCTGGCTGCGCCATAACGGTGGGTGGCAACGGAAGTTTGATGAATGGCTTCGGCGCGAACTCGGCTGGGAGGTAAGAAGAAATGTTCTTCTTCAAAAAGAAACAGAAAATGATGAAGGCAGTTTTGACGCCGAATGAGGATGGGATTCATTTTTCGTTTCAGTTGCATGACGGCAAAACCGTCACCGAACTGAAGCTGCCTATGGCCAAAGAAGATATCGAAAAATATTACAAAGTGCAAGGATTTCAGCAGTATGTCGCTTGGGAGGAGCTTTACGACTCGGGCGTTCTTGTCGATTCGACTTTGCCGTATAGCGAGTATTATGAATTGCTTAAAGACGAAAGTGCCAAAGAGGTGCTCGAATGTTTAGGACTCCCTGTTGTTGAGGAGAAGGTGAGCGGGAAGCTCTGTCTTCGTTCGCTGCCGCACGAAGCGGATTTGGCCTTGCAGCTATTGGATGCCAGCGGGCGCAACTTAGACCGGATCGGGAAAGCGGCGGGAGCGGTTTACGTCTTGCCGGACCGTTTCGTGCTGCTCCCGGAACAGGTGTACCGTCTGAAACGGGCGCTTTTGGAACCGTATGAATCAGGGTACGAAAAAATCGGTATTTGCCAACAGCTGGCCAAAGAAGCAGGCATTCAGCTTGAAAACTTTTTGCAAACGGAAACGTACCATGTCGTTGATACATATGATCTCGACATCGCCGTGCACCGCCATGACCATATCGAGCTCGTCGTAAAAGGGCGCACTGAGGAGGAGACGCGCCATCTTCAACAGCTGCAGCGGGTCAGCAGCATAAAGAAAGGCCATGAACGAAGCCGGTTTGTTAGTACGGGACGGGTTCACGCCGACATTGTCCATTTGCAGCAAAAACGGCATATTACGGGGGAAGAAGTGCCGCTGTTTTTGGAAAATCCGGCTGCCGTCCTGCCTGAGCATGATTACTTGTTTGATTTGGACCAGTTTTCAGAACGTGTCCGCGGCCTCATCCCGATTGAACGGGTGCGCCCTGTTTTTCATAAGCGGACGGGAATGCAATGGCTTGATGAGGAAAGCGGTCATACAGTTCCGTACGATGAGGCGTTTTTGCGCGAACTGATGGAAAAATATCCGGACCAGCAATATGTCGAGTATAACGGCAAATGGATTTACCTAGATCCTTTATTGCGCCGGAAGCTGTTGCAGCTGCCGAAAGACGCCGACGAGGCGTTGAAGCGGCGATATATTCTTGACATTAAAGATAATGAGGAAGAGCTTGAGTACAAAATGGATAGCGCCCAAGCAGCACCGCTTCGGCGTTATCCAGTTCCCTCTGAGCTGCAGGCGGAGCTTTTCCCGCACCAAATCGAAGGTTTTGAATGGCTTTGCCACTTGGCGGAGCAAGGAAGAGGCGGCTTGCTGGCCGATGATATGGGGCTTGGGAAAACCATTCAAGTGATTGCGTTTTTGCTGCATCAAAAGGCCCATGGGCGGCTAAGGCCGACGTTGGTCGTTCTGCCGATTGCACTTATTGAGAACTGGATAGCGGAAATCGAAAAATTTGCTCCAAGTCTGCTCGACGGTTTGTATATCCATAAAGGGAGCGGGCGGCTGGCTTCGTCGCAGCTCATTTCACAGTTTGATATCGTTTTGACCAGCTACGATACGCTGAAAATCGACCAACTTTTGTTAGGGAAGATTGAATTCCAAGCGATCATTTGCGATGAGGCGCAAAACATTAAATCCCACGCCAGCCAGCGGTCGCGCGCCATCCGCGCCATGCAAGGGCATTTTCGCTTGGCGATGACCGGCACGCCGGTTGAAAACAGCCTAGACGAACTATGGACGATTATGGACTTCGTTCAGCCCGGCGCTCTAGGCTCGTTAAAAGAGTTTCGGTCCCGCTATGCGGAAACATCGGACTATAACGCGTTGCTTAAAGCCATCCAACCGTACTATTTGCGGCGAACGAAGCAGCAAATTCTCGATGATCGCCTGCCTAAAAAACATCTTGTTCCGCCGATTTACGTCGAGGCGTCGCCAGTGCAGCAATACATCGCCCAATCGATGTTGGCTACAAAAGAGAGTGGACAGGTCGCCATTTTGAATATGATTACGAGACTACGGCAGCTGTACGGCCATCCTGGGGCGGTCATTTCAGACTATGAAAATCTTCCCGATGCAGAGGTGCCGAAGTTGAAGGAAACGATGCGCATCGTCGAAACGATTCGGCAAAAGGGGGAGAAAGTGCTCATCTTTACGGAGTTTCGCAAGTTGCACTTTCTTTTGAAACGAATATTCATGGAGAGATACGGAATTTCTGTTCCGGTGATTGACGGGGATACGAAAAATCGCCAATCGGTCGTACAACGCTTTAATGAAACAAAAGGCTTCGGCATTATGATTTTATCCCCGAAAGCGGCCGGCGTCGGCTTGACGATCACAAGCGCCAACCATGTCATCCATTACACGCGCTGGTGGAACCCGGCGGTTGAAAACCAAGCGACCGACCGCGCGTACCGCATCGGCCAGGAAAAAGATGTGTATGTGTACCATATTATCACAACAGACCGTTCCCATTTCCCACAAGGAACGGTAGAGGAATTGATGCATGAACTGCTTGAAAGCAAGCGCCATTTGGCTGAAAATGTCATCATCCCGTTTGATATGCGTGAGATCCAGCAAGCCATTGCCGAGAAAATGATGGAACAACGCCAACTCGTCTAGGAACGGTTTCCGGCCCAGCCCTAGGATCAGCCATCCGCCATGCCGCCTTCTCCGGTTCGTTGGACGGTTCTCGGTGCGGAGTACAACCGTGCGCGGTCCGAAAACGGTCAAAAAACAGGGGAGGTGTGCATGACGGTTTTTCTTTCGGGAGCAGAAATATTGTGTTGATATACCAATGGTTTGGACGATTGACGATTTTAGTCACTTGTACAAGTTAACATAACCACATTTTATTTTTTTTGCGGGGTGGAAGGGGTGTGCAAAG
>NZ_BCQG01000048.1 GCF_001544315.1 Geobacillus jurassicus NBRC 107829 | reverse complement strand
CGCAAGGTTTTTTTTGGTTGCAATTCATGGAGATGGCCGGTAAAGTTAAGGATGGACGATGCTTGCAAGGGGGAGCTGTTTATGATCCAACGGTTCATCGAACTTGGCGAAGGGTATTCCGATATATATGAGCTGATCGAACTGGCGCGGGCCAACCGTCATCGGTTATCTGGCTGTTTCGCCTTCCATACAGTAAAAAAGGGCCAGCCGGTCGTCTCTTTGGCCGTTGTCCTTCATCCGACTGACCCGGGGGATTTCCAGCCCATTTACGTTTGCCGCGAAGGCATTCCCGACCCGTCCGTCAAGCCGAACAAACGGTACGAACTGTTTATGGAAGCCGCAAAGGAGCTGGGCATGGACGTCATTCATCTCGACGTCAAGCCATCGACGATGTTCGCCGAACTCGATTTATATTATCAGCATTTGATCGGCATTATGCGGATGAACCGCTTCATTCCTCCGCTTCAGTAAACAACGAAACAGCGAGCTTGCCAAGCCGTTTTCGGCCGACAGGCTCGCTGTTTGTTTTCATCCGAGCGGATACGGGGAGTCTTTTTCCTTCTCCCCTTTCGATTCAAACTCCAGCTTTAAAAACGGGCGGTACGACGGCTCGACCCGCTTGACGAATGGAAGCGAGGCGAGCTTTTTCATCACATGATCGGCTTGCTCCATGTCGCAATACAAAACGGCATACTTCAGCCGCTTGGAAATGTAATGAATGTTGCCGAACTTGCGCAACTGTTTCCCATGTTTCAGCGAATGAAGCCAAACAATAATCCCTTGCCGTTTTGGAAACATAGTCCCTTCCCCTTTTTTCTATGTGCGGCAACCGCAGCTTCCGCCCGCCCCGCAGCCGCCGGAACAACCAACCGACAAAAAGTACGGATTTCCGGTCGGCACTTTGACGTGTTCCGATACCGCTTTGCCAATCAGCACGCTGATCTCATCAAGCAGCTCTTGCATCGCCTTCTCCGCCTCCTTAAAGGCGGCGACCGTCTCATGCAAATCGAGCTCCCGCTTCGCTTCGCGCACTTCTTTCATCACGTCGCGGTAATCGGGATGGTATTTGCCGAAGCGCTGCACTTCCTCGTACCGCTCCTTCAGCTTGACAAAGCGGGCGATCAGCTGCTGGGCGCGGCGGTCTTGCTTCAGCCGCCAAAACGCGCGGCGATATTCATCCGCCACGTCCGACTCAACGATCATTTTCGCCAACACTTCTGCTTTATCTAAAATCTCGATGCGCTCGAGAGTCGCAATCCTCACCAATGGCACCTCCATAATTCATCATACCATGAACGGAACGAAAATGGAAAGGAAAGAGATAGCAAGGAAGAAAATCAAAAAGGCGATCCAGACTTTGCTGAATCGCCTCATCCATCGTTTACACAATCGCCTCCCTCTTACGGGATGACGACATCAAATTCGTGCACGATGCCGGTTGCTTTTCCGTCGTTGTAGACGAGCTCAAGACGGATGGTATGTTTTCCGCTCGGCAAACCGCGCACGATAAAGGCGGCCGTATACACTTCCGTCATTTTTTGTCCGTTGACATAAACGTTCACGTGCCCACCGCCGCTTCCTTTGCGAAATGGAAACTGAACGGCGACACATTCAATGAACACGTCGCTTCCTTTTACTTCATGCTTCACTTGCAGCGGACCGCCCGCCGCTTCGACTTGAGCGGGGAGAGACGGCGCCGGTCCAAAGGCATACGCCGCAAGCAGCATAATGCACACAAACCATGCGAACCACTTCGGCAAAGACATCACTCCCTTTCAACACTAGTCTTTGCCGTTGGCCGCTCGATTAGTCGCGCATGGCCTTAAACATTTGCCACATGAGCGACGCCATTTGCAACGATTGAGCGATTTTTTCCACCTTGTCAGGGATCGTCAGTTCATAGTGGCGCAAGGCGGCCAATTGGAACGCCGACAGCTCATGCGGGCGGCGGGCAAGAAGCCGGTACCAGCGCGGCTGTTCGCGCAAAAACGCACGCAACATCGGATTGGCTTGCACATATTGCCATACGTCTTTCCTCATCGCCACCACCCTTTAATCTTTCCGGAACGAAAACGGGTGCTCTTCTTTGTTCCTGCTCTCTAGGCCGGCTCCTTGAAATTCGGAAAGAATGCTTTGGATCGCCGCAATCGCCTGCTGGACGCTCGCCAAATGTTTTTGCACTTCAGCCGCATCCATCTGTCCGAGCATAGACGCCAGTTTGTCGAGCCATTTGTTCGTTCCTTTTCCTTCCTCTCTTTCTTTTTCCTTGCTGTTCTCTTCCCGGTACGGCTCCCATATGTCATCGTCTTCTCCGAACAAATACCAGTCCTCATACACTTGCTTCCATGTCTTTTTGCCGCTGCGCACCTCTTGGATGATTTTTGGATGTTTTTTGACAAACTGTTTGAACTGTTCAACGGAAGGATGCAGAGGCTTGGCCATAGCGGTTCTCATTCCTTTCACCCATTCATGCCTATCTGCCATATCATATCGCACCCAGCATACAGAGGTGCGCCCAATTTTTAGAGCGGCGTAAAGAAATTTTGCGTATAATAGTCAGCGTAGACGCCGACGCCCAAGCGGGTGAACTGCTCGTTCAACATAATTTCTCGATGGTTTTGGCTGTTCAGCCATCCGATGGTCGCCTCGACGCCATCGACTTGATGAGCGGCGATATTTTCCCCGGCGAGCTGGAACGGAATGTGAAGCGCGCTAAGCCGCTTGGATAAATCCCCATATTGCGGCGACTCGTGAGAGAAAAACCGGTGATCATGCATGTCGCGGCTATGTTTGGCGGCAGCAGCAGCGGCCTTGTCATCCCACATGAGAGGGGAAAGCCCGTGACGACGGCGGATCAAATTCGTCCAGTCAAAAATTTGTTTCGCACTGGCCGCATCAACCGCCCGCTGCTTTTCCTCCGACAGCGGGGCGGCCGCCGGCAGAGCCCCTCGGTAAACAAGCTCGTACGGCCGCAGCTTGACGAACGTTTCCGCATCCATGAGACGAACAGCCGCCACCTTTCCGGTGAATCGATCAACATACAGCTGGACGTAAACGCTGCCGACTTTGACAACCGGCCTTGACGAGTAATCTTGTTCAGACAACTCAAACCGGTAGATCCCGCTGCTCAACTGAATCTCAATGTTCGACAGCACCGGCATCGTTTGGAAAATCGTCTGCAGACGCTGGCCGACCGCGAACGGTTCAACATTCACCTTTTCTCCACCGACAAGGGCGGTGACGACCCGGCCGCGCGAGATGCCGAGCTGCACGTACGACTCCGGGCGGCGGCTGTACACCCACCAGTCATACCCGTAGGCTGATGGATCGATCCGATCCGGATCGCCGAGTTGCTTTTTTACCGCTTGCGCTGACTGGCCGATCAACACGGCCATGCCAGTGGTCGCTTTCGGTTCTTTCAACGTGTATCCATCCGTCTTCGGCTGCTCGGACGGGCCTGGGGGCGGCGGACTCGGCACAAAGTAATACAAACCGATCAAGAAAAACAAAAAAAGAAAAAACCATTTCACACGGCAACTCCCGCTTTCTGCACAATCTCCTTACTGTCATTATAGCCGTTTTTTGAAAGCAAAAAAAAGAGGGCGCCCAAAATGGCAAACAATTCGTTGAAAAGCAAACCGTTTTCGTACTATTATAAATGAGAGGATGATTTCCTGCTTGGCGCTTTTACATAACTTGCGTTGTTAGGAGGAAGAAGGATGAAGTTTGAAAATACTGGACTGGAAAATCAGACGGTCGAACTGTCCCGCCTTGACGACATTATGGAACGCCTTGGCTTTGTGCGCGCGGCGCAATGGGATTATGAGCGGGTCACGTACGATCGGAAATACGTCATCAAAGAAGGCACCTACTATTTGCGCGTTCAAGGGTACGCCATTGAGGGAGACGTCGATTCGCGCTATGCGCTCATTAAGCTGATCACGCCGATTTTAGGGAAGCATTACTATCCACACGGCGTCGAGTACGGCGATGATGAGCATTTTCCGTCCTCTCTTGTCAATCAATGCCAAAACGTGTTGGCCCAAGTCAAAAGCGAGCTTGAAAAAGTCAAGGAATAATCAAAAAACGCATGAGAGCATGATTCTCATGCGTTTTTTCACGGCATAACAAGCCGTTTGACGACAATGTTGACCGTCTCGGCGACGTACGGCGTCATCGCAGCGATCTCCTCGGCGATTTGCCGCTGCAACTCGCAGCAAACCGCCATCACCGGCGCTCCATACTGAATGGACAGCTTGACGGTGATGCGGCATCGTTCATCTTGGGCAACGGTGATGAACACTTCACAATCGTCAAAGGAGACTTCCGTCCGCTCGTGCACACACATCATCACAATCGTCAGCAGCGTCGCCTCCACGGCGCTCCGTTTCCGATAGAGGAAGGTGCTCATCGTTTTCTCCTCCCGCTGCACAAAATCACGCTTATTCTAGAAAGCCGGTGAAAAACAATCATTTCCCCTAAACCGATGGCTCTCAGGTAAAGTGATGAGCTGCTTTTATGGGGTTTCTCAATTTGAGAAACCCCATTGTTGCGCCGCATTTCCCGTTAAATCACCGGCCTTCTAGATTGGAAACGTTAACGTTTACGCTCTTTTATAGAGCCCTCGTATATTTGATCGACTGTCGAAAAAATAGACGACACGCTTTTGGGACAATGATATGTTGAAGCTTCCAGTTGCTTTTATATATGCTATGCGGCTTTCGCTGCCCTTGCTCCTTGTCCGCAGCTAAAAACCGAGCACCGCTTTGATGAGCGATGTCGTCTGCCCCCCTGGATAAAGGACATAAAGCAGCCAATAGACGACAACCCCGGTTGAGGCGCTGCCAAACCAGATGATGCTTGTGATCGGCCCAAGCCGACGGTGGCGGACCCGCTTGTCTTTTAATCCCGTCCAAATCGTGACAAGGCCAAACACTGCCCCGACCGTCGCTAAAATAATATGGAAAATGAGAAACAGCGTATAATACACTTTGACGTTCTCCGGCCCGCCAAAGCTCGTATTGCCGATAAACAACGTCCGCGACATGTAAATGGTGAAAAACAGCAAAGCAAACACCGCCGCCGTCAACATCACCTTTTTATGCGCTTCTATTCGCCTGCGGCTGATCAAATACCAGCCGTAGGCAACGAGCAAGGCGCTGATCACGATGCAACTCGTGCTGATTGTCGGTAAAACAGCCATCGCTTCTCTCCCTTTCTTCCTTGTTCATCGTTTTGACGGCCAACCGCGCTTTACAGTTTGGTCGGCCGCGGCTCCATATCCATGCTTGGTTCTTTCTCCCGCTCCTTCCGATACCATTCGCTGAAGATGAAGAACAGCATCGTCCCGTACACAATTTCCTGAATGATTTTCATCAACACGCCGCCGAGCTGCTGGTCATGGAGCGGTGACATCGATAAAAACATTTGCGGCCCCGTCAAGTCAAGCGAAGCCAACGTTCCTTGAGGAACGCATAGAGCCAGCGCGGCCATCCATGCCTTCGGGTCGGTGTATGTGGCGTAAAGCGGCGTATCGGTAAAAATAATGAGCGCGCAAGCCGGGGTCAACAGCATGCCGTCAGCAAAAATGTAGCCCATCTTTTTTAAACCCGACAACGTTTGCCAATCGGGCAGCCTATTAATAAGCGGCCACCACATGCAAAACGCAGCAACGAAAATGACCGAGGTAACGAACGCGTGCAGCCACATATTCATTTTCACGGCGTCAAAAATGAATGGAACGTGATAAAGCGAAAACAAACCGTTAAACAGCAACAATGCTACGATCGGCTTTGTCAACAGCCGAAACACGCGGCGCACCACCGCAATGCGGAACGCGCGCTCATAAAGCGGCGCCGGAATGCCTAAAATAAAACATTGCGGCACAATCAAATACAGCACCGCCATTTGCACCATATGGGCGGTGAACGTCAAATGACCCATCAAATCCAACGGAGACCCTTTGCATATATAAAGAAGCGCGATCCCTGTCAAAAAATACGCCTTCTGCGTCCCCGAAACCGCATCACCGAGGCCGAAACGCTGCCGCCATGGCCCGGTCATCCCAATGTACAGCAACGCAACCGCCGCTAACACAAGCAAAAAAAACGGACTCCAAAGGGCAACGGGGCCAAACATTTGCAACGATTGAAACATACGAATCCCCTCCTGATTTGTCCCTTTCCCATTATACTACACGCCGCAGCGCCACGGCTATTGCAAAAAAGGGGAAACCGGCGCAAAACCGATTCCCCCCTTTCACTTACCACCAAATGACTGTCGTAAACGCCCAAACAAGAAGAAGCATGACCGCCACGCCACCGTAAATAAACATCGCCGGAAATTCGTGGCCTTTATGGCTCATGTGCATGAAATAATAGAGCTGAAACGCCACTTGCACGGCGGCCAAAAGCAAAATAAACGGAACGACAAACCAATGGGAAAACTCTTCGTAACCAACGGCGGCGAAAGCGATGAGCGTCAGCAAAATCATCAAGACGAACGCGATCACCTGATGGCGCATCTCTTCCGCGTTTTTCCGCCGGCGATACGCCAAGTCGACGCGTTCATTTCCGGAATTCGTTTGGTTCGCCATACGTTCACCCCACCATTCCCATTAAATATACGACGGTAAAAATGAACACCCAGACGACGTCGATAAAGTGCCAATACAGGCTCGCAACGTAAAATTTCGGGGCGTTGTACAAGTTCAACCCGCGTTTGGCGTTGCGGATCATGAGCGTTAAAATCCAAAGCAACCCAAACGCAACGTGGCTTCCGTGCGTGCCAACGAGCGTGTAGAAAGCTGAAGCGAAGGCGCTCGTCGTAAACTTATGGCCTTCATGCACATATTCGTTGAACTCGTAAATTTCAAGGCCCAGAAAGCCGGCGCCAAGCAAAACGGTAATGCCAAACCAAAGCTGCATCTTTTTAAAATCAAAGTTTTTCATATGATAAATGGCATACACGCTCGTCAAGCTGCTCGTCAACAGAAGCATCGTCGCCATGAACACAACCGGCATTTGGAACAGCTCTTCAGCAGAAGGGCCGCCATTCGTTTTGTCTTTGAGCGCCAAATAGGTGGCGAAGAGAGAGGCGAACAGCACCGTCTCTCCGCCTAAAAACAGCCAGAAGCCGAGAAATTTGTTTTTCCCTTCAAGGGTGGCGCGTTCCGGCGCGGCCGGAAACGTCTCGGCCGTCAGTTTTTCCTCTGCATGCATCAGGCGTTCGCCCCCTTCTTCTCAAGTTCAAGCACTTCTTCTTTATGGATGTGGAAGCCGTGATCATCGATCACCGAGCGCAAGAACATCGAACCGAGCGTAATGAGCAGGCCGAGAATGCCGACCGGCAAGCCCCATCCGGCGTCGTTATGATACGTAAAGCCGAAGGCGGCGACAAACAGGCCGAACGCGATGACAAACGGCAGGAACGACGAATTCGGCATATGGATGTCGCCAAGCGGCTCCGCCGGCGTCAATTCTTTTTTGCCTTCCATTTTTTCAAGCCAGAAGGCGTCCAAGCCGCGGACAAGCGGTGTTTGCGCAAAGTTGTACACCGGCGGCGGCGAAGCGATCGCCCATTCGAGCGTGCGGCCGTCGCCCCATGCATCGCCCGGCACTTTTTCCCCTTTTACCGTCGTAATCACAATGTTAATGAGCAAAATGACCGTTGCGATGGCCATAAAGAACGCACCGACCGTGCTGACGAAATTCCCTGTCTCCCATCCTTGGTTCGGCAAGTACGTGAACACGCGGCGCGGCATCCCCGTCAAACCGAGGAAGTGCTGAATAAAGAACGTCAAATGGAAGCCGATAAAGAACAGCCAGAACGTAATTTTGCCGAGCGTTTCGTTCAACATGCGGCCAAACATTTTCGGCCACCAATAATGCGTGCCGGCAAGCAAAGCGAACACAACCCCGCCGACAATGACGTAATGGAAGTGAGCGACGACGAAATAGCTGTCATGGTATTGATAGTCGGCAGCAGCTGCTGAAAGCATAACCCCGGTCACCCCGCCCATGACGAACGACGGGATGAAGGCGACCGCATAATGCATCGGCGTCGTAAACTTGATGCTTCCGCCCCACATCGTAAACAGCCAGTTGAAAATTTTGACTCCTGTCGGAACGGCGATCGTCATCGTCGCGACGGCAAAGATGGCGTTCGCAATCGGCCCCATTCCGACTGTAAACATATGGTGCGCCCACACCATGAAGCCTAAGAACGCGATGAGCACCGTCGCAAACACCATTGACGAATAGCCGAACAGCCGCTTGCGCGAGAACGTCGCAAAAATTTCTGAGAAAATACCGAAAGACGGTAATATCAAAATATACACTTCAGGATGGCCGAACACCCAGAACAAGTGTTCCCAAATGATCGTATTGCCGCCGGCAGCCGGATTAAAGAAGTTGCCGCCGAACAGCCGATCCATCATCATAAAAATCAACCCAACGGTCAACGGCGGAAACGCGAACAAAATGAGCGCCGAGGTCACAAACGTCGCCCAGGTGAACATCGGCATGCGCATAAATGTCATGCCCGGGGCGCGCATATTGATGATCGTCACAAGAAAGTTAATGGCACCCATGATGGTTCCGAAGCCGGAAATTTGCAATCCGAGCGTGTAAAAGTCAATGCCGTGATGCGCTTTCGACTCAAGCGACAGCGACGCGTACGACGTCCATCCGGCATCCGGCGCACCGCCTAAAAACCACGAACAGTTCAAAAACAGCCCGCCAAAGAAAAACATCCAAAACCCAAGCGCGTTCAAAAACGGGAACGCGACGTCGCGCGCGCCGATCTGCAACGGAATGACGGCGTTCATGAACGCGAAAAGAAGCGGCATCGCAGCCAAGAAAATCATCGTCGTCCCGTGCATCGTCAGCACTTCGTTGTACAGCCCGCCGACCAGAAAATCGTTGTTCGGCTTCGCGAGCTGAATGCGGATGAACAACGCTTCGAGACCGCCGAGCAGAAAGAAAATCCCGCCAGCAATCAAGTACAGATGGGCGATTTTTTTATGGTCGACCGTTGTCAAGTAATCCCATAAAACGGCGCCAACACCCTTTTTGCGAGCGATCGTACTCACAGCGAAACCTCCCTTTTATGCCTTATTCCACTTTTAAGCTCATCAAATATTTCGCCAATGCATCAATTTGTTCTTCTGTCAGTTTGCCATATGTACCTGTCATTTTATTTCCAGGTTTGACGCTTTCAGGGTCTCTAAGCCATTTTTTCAAGTTCTCTTCATTATGCTCCAAAATGCCGGCAATCCGTTCGCGATCGCCAAAGTTCGCCAAATTCGGCGCCGTGCGCGCTTGCTCTGGGCGCTTGTCCAACGGTGTTACGGCATGGCAACCAATACAGCTTTTGTTGAAAATGGCTTCCCCTTGTTTGGCGACCGGATCGGTGACAACCGGTTTTTTCGCGTTTTGCATCTTTTTCACCCACGCATCAAACTGATCGCGCGGCAACGGACGGACTTTAAAGTCCATCAATGCATGCGACGGACCGCAAAGCTCCGCGCACTTGCCGTAAAAGACGCCGCCGGCTTTGTCTGTCGCTTTCTGATCAAACACGAGCCAAAATTGGTTTTTGTTGTCCGTGTTCGTATCCATTTTGCCGCCGACCGCCGGAATCCAGAACGAGTGTTTGACATCCGACGCGATCAAGTTGAAATACACTTTTTCATTCGTCGGCACAACTAAATCTTGGCTTGTAATAATGCCGTAGTCCGGATATTCAAACTCCCACCAGTACAAGTTGGCGCGCACATTGACAACGACCGTGCCTTTTTTATCGCGGTCTTTGTCATTCATCGCCTTCACATCAGCCAGTTTAAACGTTGTCAATACCGTTGGCACCGCCAAAATGAGCAGGAGGATGATCGGAATGACAGTCCAAATAATTTCCAGCTTATGGCTCCCTTCCACTTGCTTCGGGATTTTATTTTCTTCCCCCTTGCGCCGCCGGAAGCGGATGACAACGTAAACGAAGATAATCGCTACGACGACAATGACGAGCACCATGATCGACGTGCTCAACAGCATGAGCGAATACTGCATGTCCGCTACTTCACCGGCGGGCTGGAGCGTCGATAAAAACGGCTTGCCGCAGCCGGTGAGCAACAGCGCCATCATCCCGAACAGGGAAAATAAGCGCCAGTTACGCAGCCCTTTCTTCATAGCCTAATCAAACCCCTCTTTCTTTGATGGATGGATAAATGTATATAAATTCTTTCACAAAGAAAGAATTTTACCTTAATTCACCAAAGCGTGGCGATGACCATCGCCACGAACAAAATCGTCAAATAGTTGAGCGAATAGACGAACATCCACTTCGCCCATTTGATGTCATCTTTCATTTTCAAGCCCCACAAACCGAGCAGCAGCCAGCCGACATTGAGCAACGTGGCAACCGTTAAAAACGGCACGCCGAGCGAGAACAAGTAAAACGGCAACGGCAGCAAACACGCCACCCAAACGATGATTTGCCGCTTCGTCATGGCAAACCCGTGGACGACCGGCAGCATCGGAATGCCGGCAGCGCGGTATTCTTCGCATCGCTTCATCGCCAATGCCAAAAAGTGCGGCGGCTGCCATAAAAACATGATTAAAAACAGGATGAGCGGAACAATATGGAAATCCGGATCGACCGCCGTCCAGCCGATTACCGGCGGCACCGCGCCGGAAATGCTGCCGACAACGGTGTTGATCGTGTAATGGCGCTTCGTCCAAAGCGTGTATAAAAAGACGTATGTCACCACACCGATCAATCCGACGACCGCAGCCGTAACCGTTGTCATAAGCAGGCTCATCTCGCCGATCACGACAAGCGCCGCCCCAAGCCAAAGAACCCGCCGCGGATCCATCGTCCCCGTGACAGTCGGGCGCGCTTTCGTCCGCTCCATATACCGGTCGATGTCACGGTCAATGAAGTTGTTGATGCTGCACGAACCAGCGATGACAAGCGCCGCTCCGAACAGCGTGAAAAAGACGAGATGCAAGTTCTCCAAAAAACGTTCCCCGGTAAAATAAAACGCCAGCCACATTCCGGCGAACGTTGTAATCAAATTGGAATTGACAATTCCGATTTTCACAACAGACGACCATTCTTTCCAAAGCGCCTTGACACCGGCCTGCGGACGATGCCCCGCATCGGCCGCGGCTTGATGCACCGCTTTCAAATCGGCCATTTCTCCTGTTCCTCCTCGCTGCGCCGCCCCATCCATGCAGACAGCGCCATCATAGTGCCTGAAATTCCTTCCAATGCGCAATAACAAAAACGGGCTGTTTTCTCTTTATATTAAATCACATTTTTTTCTCAGTATGTGAACTTTTTTTGAATAATTTGTGTCAAATTTTTGAATCCGTACACTCCAAATGGCTCATTCGCTTGTCCCATTAATATTTCTAGCAAACTTAATCGACTTATTCAATATGCAAACGTCATTTTGTGTTTCCCAGCGCCATCGTGTAAAATAGACTTGGCTTGGCAACACGGTTGGCTGCAATAAAATCCATCACTTTACTAATATGGACAAAATCACAATTTCTCAATACAAGAAGGTGAAGATTTTGCAACGTTCACTGAAATGGTTTGCCTCGGCGACCACGTTGGCGATGCTGTTTGTCCTGATCGGCGGGGCGCTCGTGACAAAAACCGGCTCCGGCATGGGGTGCGGCCGATCATGGCCGCTGTGCAACGGCCAATGGGTGCCGGATGACATTACGCCCGAGCTCGTCATCGAGCTGAGCCATCGACTCGTTTCCGGCCTTGCCGGCATCATGGTGCTCATCCTTTCCATTTGGGCGTGGCGAGCCATTGGCCATGTGCGAGAGACGAAGTTTTTGGCCGTCATATCGTTCGTCTTTCTTGTCTTGCAAGGGCTGATCGGCGCCGCCGCGGTCGTGTGGGGGCAGTCCGATTTCGTTTTAGCTCTGCATTTCGGCATTTCGCTCATTTCGTTTGCCGCTGTGCTGCTGTTGACGCTGCTCATTTTTGAAATCGACAAAAAGTTTTCCGCCGCTTCGCTTTCGCTTGACGGCAAAATGAAGTTTCATATTTACGGCATCATCATCTACTCATACATCGTCGTGTACACCGGGGCGCTCGTGCGCCATACGAACGCCAGCCTCGCCTGTCCGAGCTGGCCGCTTTGCTCGAAAACGCGCCTCCTCCCGGTTCAGTTTCATGAATGGGTGCAGATGGGCCATCGATTGGCGGCTGCTGCCATTATCATTTGGATCGCCGCCGCCGCAATACACGCCGCCCGCCATTACCGCAGGCAGCCGGTCATCTACTACGGGTGGATCATCGCCCTTTTTCTCGTGCTCGCGCAAATGACGACTGGAGCGCTTATCGTTTTTACGGAGCTGAATTTGTACATCGCCTTGGCGCACGCCTTTTTCATCTCCTGCCTGTTCGGCGTGCTCAGCTATTTATTGCTTTTGGCGCTCCGCACCCGCCGCGCGCCGGTAAAAGCCGCCGGCCATTCGCCAGGGGAAGCGGCGCCGGCCGCGTTGAAATGACGGCCATCCACCCGCAAACCAAAAGGGATGCCCGCAAACGTTGGGCATCCCTTTTTGTGCGGTATAGACCGTTTTATTTGGACAGCTCAATCAGCAAATCGCCCGCCTGAATGGCGTCGCCGCTTTTGACGTAAATGTCTTTGACAATGCCGGCAAACGGCGCCTGCACCGTCGTTTCCATCTTCATCGCTTCCGTGACCATCAAATGGTCGCCTTTATCGACTTTCTCGCCTTTTTCGACAAGCACTTTGACGACGGTGCCCGGCATCGTCGCCGCGATGTGGTTCGGGTTCGTCCGGTCCGCCTTGATGCGCTCAGCGACAGCCGCTTTGATGCTTTCATCGCGGATGATGACTTCGCGCGGCTGGCCGTTCAGCTCAAAGTAGACGACGCGCGTGCCGTCCGCCTGCGGCTGACCGATCGACACAAGCTTGACGATGAGCGTTTTCCCACGCTCAATCTCCACTTCAATTTCCTCGCCAAGGCGCATTCCGTACAAGAACGTCGGCGTGTCGAGCACCGAGATGTCGCCGTATTTTTCGACCGTTTCAGCATACTCCAAAAACACTTTCGGATAAAGCGCATAGGCAATGGCGTCAAAGTCGGTCACTTCGCGGCCGAGCTTGTCGTACAGCTCCTGCTTGATTTGTTCGAAATCAACCGGCTCGAGCAGCTCGCCCGGACGGACGGTGATCGGCTCGCGCCCTTTCAAAATAATGCGCTGCAACTCTTTCGGGAACCCGCCGTGCGGCTGGCCTAAATAGCCTTCGAAAAACTCAACGACGGAATCCGGGAAATTGAGCGTTTCGCCGCGTTCAAAAATGTCTTGCTCCGTCAAATTGTTTTGCACCATGTAAAGCGCCATGTCGCCGACGACTTTCGACGATGGCGTCACTTTGACGATATCGCCGAACAAGTCGTTGACGCGGCGATACATTTCTTTCACTTCATCCCAACGATCACCGAGGCCGACTGCTTTCGCCTGCTGCTGCAAGTTGCTGTACTGGCCGCCCGGCATCTCATGCATGTACACTTCCGTATGCGGCGCGTTCATGCCGCTTTCAAACTCTTGATAAAATTTGCGCACGTCTTCCCAATAGCGAGCTAACTGCTCGAGGCCGTAAATGTCAACCTCCGGCGCCCGCTCCGTTCCTTCAAGCGCATAGTAGAGCGTATTGGCGCTTGGCTGCGACGTCAAGCCAGCCATCGAGCTGACGGCAACATCGACGATATCGACGCCGGCTTCAATCGCTTTGGCGTACGTGTAAATGCCGTTGCCGCTCGTATCGTGCGTATGCAAATGGATCGGGATGCTGACCGTCTCCTTGAGCGCCGAGATGAGCACGTACGCCGCCTGCGGCTTCAACAGACCGGCCATATCCTTAATGCCTAAAATGTGCGCTCCGGATTGCTCGAGTTCTTTCGCCAACGCTTTGTAATAATCCAAATTGTATTTCGGCCGGTTCGGGTCCAAAATATCGCCCGTATAGCAAATGGCCGCCTCGGCGATTTTCCCGCTCTGGCGGACGGCGTCGATCGCCACCGTCATCCCTTTGACCCAGTTTAAGCTGTCGAAAATGCGGAAGACATCAATCCCGGCTTGCGCCGATTTTTCAACGAACTCGCGGATAACGTTGTCCGGATAGTTTTTATATCCCACGGCGTTGGCAGAACGGAGCAGCATCTGGAACAATACGTTCGGGATGCGCTCGCGCAGCTTCAAAAGGCGGTCCCACGGATCCTCCTTTAAAAAGCGATACGCCACGTCAAACGTCGCCCCGCCCCACATTTCAAGCGAGAACAAATTCGGCAATAGGCGCGCCGTCGGCTCAGCTATACGCAACAGATCGATCGTGCGCACCCTTGTTGCCAACAGCGACTGATGGGCGTCGCGGAACGTCGTATCCGTCAGCAAAACGCGCGATTGCTCTTGAATCCAGCGAACGAGCCCTTCAGGTCCGCGCTCATCCAAAATTTGTTTCGTTCCCGCTGGAATCGGCGCCGTTTGGCTCACCTTCGGCACGCGCGGCTTGTCAAACACCGGCTTTTTCTTTTTCCCGATGCCCGGGAAGCCGTTGACCGTCACCGTGCCGATGTACGTGAGCATTTTCGTCCCGCGGTCTTTCCGGCGCGGGAACACAAACAGCTCCGGCGTCGTATCGATGAATGACGTATCGTATTCCCCCGACAAAAATTTCGGGTGCTGAACGACGTTTTCCAAAAACGGAATGTTCGTCTTAATGCCGCGGATGCGGAATTCGCGCAAGTTGCGCAGCATTTTTCTTGCCGCCTGTTCAAACGTTAAAGCCCACGTCGACACTTTCACGAGCAACGAATCGTAATACGGCGTAATAACCGCCCCCTGGAAGCCGTTTCCGGCGTCCAAGCGCACGCCAAAGCCGCCGCCTGAGCGGTACGCCATGATTTTTCCGGTATCCGGCATAAAATTGTTGAGCGGGTCTTCCGTCGTCACCCGCGACTGAATGGCATAGCCGTTGATGCGGATGTCTTCCTGCTTCGGAATGCCGACTTCCGGGCTGTGGAGCGAAAAACCGTCGGCGATTAAAATTTGCGACTGAACGATGTCAATCCCGGTGATCATTTCGGTGATCGTATGCTCAACTTGAATGCGCGGATTGACTTCGATGAAATAAAAATCATCCCCGGAGACGAGAAACTCAACCGTGCCAGCGTTGACGTAACCGACGCTTCTCATGAGCCGGACCGCCGCCTCGCAAATGCGCTCGCGCAACTCGTCCGACAGCGAGACGCTTGGCGCGACTTCCACGACTTTTTGATGGCGGCGCTGCACCGAGCAGTCGCGTTCATAAAGATGAACGATGTTTCCTTCATGGTCGCCCAAAATTTGCACTTCGATATGCTTCGGCTTTTCGATCAGCTTTTCGACATAGACGTCGTCGCTGCCAAACGCCGCTTTCGCTTCCGACTTGGCGCGCTCAAACGCTTCCTTCACTTCCGACTTCGAGCGGACGATGCGCATGCCGCGGCCGCCGCCGCCAAGCGCCGCCTTGATGATGATCGGGTATCCGTGCGTTTCGGCAAAGCGGACGACTTCTTCAAGGCCGCCAACCGGTCCGTCGCTTCCCGGGATGACGGGAATGCCCGCCTTCATGGCCGCATGGCGCGCTTTCACTTTATCGCCGAACATATCCAAATGGTCTTCGTTCGGTCCGATGAAAATGATCCCCTCTTCGCGGCACCGTTTGGCAAATTGAATGTTTTCCGACAAAAACCCATAACCTGGGTGGATGGCATCGACATCGTGGGCTTTGGCGATCTCAATGATGCCTTCAATGTCCAAGTAGGCTTCGATCGGCTTTTTCCCTTCTCCGACTAAATACGCCTCATCCGCTTTGTAGCGGTGGTACGATCCGGCGTCTTCCTTCGAATAAATCGCCACCGTGCGGATATCAAGCTCCGTGCAGGCGCGGAAAACGCGAATGGCGATCTCTCCGCGGTTGGCTACAAGCACTTTGCGAATTCGTCTTGTCCTCATTCTGTCCCTCCTCCTTTATTTAATAAAAGTATAAAAGTTTTGCCGATTTGTAAATACACTTTCTAAAAAGTCAGACCTCTTTTCTGTTTGCTGACCATCGTTTTTTCAGCTTTTTTATACCGTTGTTCGTACTTTGCAAACATAGAAATGTTCACAAGCAGACCGAGCGAAGCCATTGTCAGGACAAGCGACGTTCCCCCGTAGCTGACGAGCGGCAGCGGCACCCCTGTAATCGGAATAAGGCCAACGACTCCACCAACGTTAATGAACGTTTGAAAGCCGATCATGACGGAGATGCCGATCGCAAGCAGGCTCCCAAACGCATCGTGGGAGCGGCGGGCGATCCAAAGCCCGCGCAGCACGATAAACGCCAATAATCCAAGCGTGAACGCTACACCAAATAAGCCGAGCTCTTCGGCGATGACCGCCATAATAAAATCGGTGTGCGACTCCGGCAGGTAGCCGTACTTTTGAATGCCTTTGCCAAGCCCTACTCCTTTCAGCCCGCCAAGCCCGATCGCCAAATACGAATTAACGAGCTGGTAGCCATCGCCGTTTGCGTATTGAAATGGATCCAAAAAGCTGTAAAGACGCGACATCCGTTCAGGAGAAAAAATTTTTTTGCCGGCAACCGGGAGCCAAAACGGCGACAGCACCGTCCCGATCAAGGTGAAAAAAAGCAGCTGCTTCAGAAGCAACACGAGGCGCAACCCGGACGAAACGATGATGCACATCGCGATGACAAACACGATCGCCGCCGTGCCAAAGTCCGGTTGCACGGCGATCAAAAAGCAAATAAAAAGCGTATAATAAATGGGGAACAAATTGCTTTTCGCCGGCTCAGCCAGCCGCTTCCGTTTGTTGGCGAACGCTGCGGCCAAGTATAAAATCAAGCCGAGCTTCGCGAGCTCCGCCGGCTGCATGGAGAGCGCCCCGACGCGAAACCAGCTTGTTGCGTTGTTGGCCGTATGGCCGAGAAAAGCGACGGCGATAAGCATCAATGGAGAAGCAAAAAAGACGAGCTTCACCCATCGCTCCGCCCGCCACACTTTATACGGAATCGCCATCATGATGGCGAACGCGATGAATCCGGCAATCAGCCACAGTTTTTGCCGCTCGTAAAAATAGTCGCTTGGCACTTCAAAGCGGATGACAGCGGTGACCATGCTCGAGCTGTACACCATAATCAATCCGAACAACGACAGCATGATGACCGCAGCAATGAGCGGATAATCGTAACATTTCAACACTTTTTTCCATAATTGTCGCTCCATCGTTCCTCTTCTCCGTAAACACGTATGTACATAAAATCATTCGCAGCGGCGCGCCGTCTTCCTGCCGAAAAACAGAAAAACTCAAACGACGGGGAACCAATCGTTTGAGTTGCCTTATATTCTTATCGCACGCGCTTTTTAGCCACGGCCTCGTGCAACGCGGAAAGTTCGCGCTCAAGCCGGTCAAGGAGCGCCTTTCCGTCTTTCGCCTCCACAAGCCCGAGGCGCACCGCAAAATCAATTTCCCGCGACAAGCCGAACATTTGCGTGTCGAGCACTTCTTCATATACCGGACATTGCGGCATCGTCAAATGGTCCATTTGCACGCGGATGAGTTGAATGATTTTCTCTGCATCCGCTTGTAAAAGCGCGTACGCCTTCTCCCGATAGCTCATCGATTCGTCCGTCACATCGATCCCTCCGTTCTCTCCCCTATCCTTCTTTAAATCTTAACGTGAAACAAGCCATTTTGCAAGTTGAAACCGTTGACGTCCGTACAGCTTGGAACATGACAAACGCCTTATGTATTTATTATACTAAAAACAATGGGACATGCAGAGGAGAGGATGCTTCATGAACGATGTTATTGTGCTGACAGGAAAAGTAAAGTTTACGATCACGCTTGACCCCGGCGTCTGGATTTTCGACGACCGGAAAGTGGACATGGATACGTATTTTTCGGAGCCAACCCCAAAGCCGGCGGAAGCTGAGCAGGAAGAAGAGGAAATCAAAAAGCTGTCAGCGTTTTGGGACCGGGAAATTCAAGAGGGTGCCGTCTTCCCGCCGACGTTGAAAACAGAGCGGCGTTTTTTGAAGCAGAAAATCATCACCGGCTCGTTCGGCATGCCGTTTGCCCCGTTTTTGCGAAACGCTGAGCCGCATGAAGACGCGTCTGAACTTGTCATTGAGACGGAACATGGAGAAACAGTGATCCCTCTGGAAAAGGCGTACGACCTGATTTTCGCTTTTTCCAAAAACGGAAAACCGTTGCGCGACGACGGTCCGGTGCACATTTATTTTGACGACGGCTCCAACCGCGAGGCGCCGATTACTCATGTGCGTCGGCTCGTCGTCCGATGACCGGGCGCCCCTTGTGGGGGGCGGCCCGGTGTTTGAGCTTTTTACGCCTTCAACCGCCTCAAGCGCTTTGAACCCAGATGTTTTCCACAGCGCTCCGGGCGGCGGGCGTCTTTAGAAATGTTCGCGGCATCGGGCCGCGCGCCTGGCACCCGTTCTTTCTTAATCGGCGGACGCTCTGAGGAACGCCTAAGCTACAGCAAATCAGCGGCAAGCTGGGCGAGCGCCGAACGCTCCCCTTTGATGAGCCGGATATGACCGGCGATTTTTTGGTCTTTAAACTTTTCGACGACGTACGTCAACCCGTTGTTATATTCATCCAAATACGGGTGGTCGATCTGTTCCGGGTCGCCCATTAAAATGATTTTGCTTTTTTCCCCGACGCGCGTCAAAATCGTCTTCACTTCATGCTTCGTTAAATTTTGCGCCTCATCAATGATGATAAACTGCTCCGGCAGGCTCCGACCGCGGATGTACGTGAGCGCCTCCACTTCAATCGAGCTCATGCCGGCTAAAATCGCATCGAGCTCCCCCGGTTTTTTCGTGTTGAACAAGTATTCCAAGTTGTCAAAAATCGGCTGCATCCACGGGCGCAGCTTTTCTTCTTTTTCTCCCGGCAGAAAGCCGAGATCTTTCCCCATCGGCACGATCGGCCGAGCGACGAGCAATTTTTTGTACGTGCACAAATCTTCCGTTTGCATCAACCCGGCGGCAAGGGCGAGCAGCGTCTTGCCTGTCCCGGCTTTGCCGATCATCGTCACAAGCGGGATATCGTCGCGCATGAGAAGCTCAAACGCCATCGTCTGTTGCACGTTGCGCGGGCGAATTCCCCATATATGCTCGTGATGGAAGACAAGCTTTTTCACTTTTTTGCCGTTTTGATCGACAATGCCAATCGCCGACGCCGAGCTGCCAAACGCATCTTTCATAATGATGAACTGGTTCGGATAAAACGGGTGGTCGGCGATGTCGGCGAGCACGAGCTCCCCTTTGTCGTAAAACCGCTGCAGGTGATCCTTTCCTATGTACAGCTCCAAAAATCCGCTGTAAATATGGTCGACATCGACAACGCGGTCGCTTAAAAAATCTTCCGCCTGCAGCCCGATCGCATCCGCTTTGACGCGCACGAGCGCATCTTTGCTCACCAAAATGACGGAGCGCCCATCTTCCTTCGCCTGCTCCTCCAGCGATAAATTTTTCGCCACCGCTAAAATGCGGTTGTCATTTGTTTTTTCGACAAAAATTTCTTGCAGTTGATGAAATGAACGATGGTTCAGTTCAATGCGCAGCACCCCTCCATTTTCAAGCGGAATTTTCTCATGCAACTTGCCGTTTTCGCGCAGGCGGTCGATGAGCTTTGACACTTGGCGAGCATTCCTCCCGATTTCATCCATATACCGTTTTTTCGAATCCACTTCCTCAAGCACGACTGCCGGAATGACGACCTCATTATCCTCAAATGAGAAAATGGAATACGGGTCTTGCAAGAGCACGTTCGTATCAAGCACGTAAATTTTTTTTCCCAAATTCCGCTTCCCCCCATGTGAGAGTTTTTCACGTTTTGTCGGTCGGATGGGAATGGCTGTAATACAGCATATGAAAAAATGTATAAAGATAGAAGGACATTTGCAAACTAAAGAAAAAAGTCGAGGTGGCCCATCATGAAGAGAAACTGTTGGCTCGCCGCTTTCTTCCTTCCCCTTTTGCTTTTCAGCGGCTGCACATTTGGAAACGATCATGAAGCGAACGAACCCAATCGTTCGCTCGTACGCGTCAAAAACACGGTCGATGAACGCGTCGAAAACAAATCCGGGCAAGAGATCGCCCGCCGGCTTGCGGAAATCGCTGACCGTGTTCCGAACGTCCACGATGCCGCTGCGATCGTTGTCGGCAAATACGCCATCGTCGGCATTGACGTCGGCGCCAATATGGACGCCTCGCGCGTCGGCACCATCAAATATTCCGTTGCCGAAGCGTTGCAAAAAGATCCGTACGGCGCGAACGCCATTATTGTCGCCGACCCGGATCTTTACACCCGCGTGCGCAACATCGGCCGGCAAATCGATGAGGGGCGGCCGGTGCAAGCGTTCATGAACGAAATCGCCGACATCGTCGGGCGGGTCATGCCGGAAGTGCCGAGCGACTTGTTTGAAACGACACCGCCGCGACCGACCGAAGAAAACGATGGACAGCTGAACGAACGGGAGGAACGGCAGCTGAACGAACGGCAAAACAAACAATCGAATGAACATTTAAATCGCTAAACGGTTCCGCGCGGCTATGGTATAATGGAATGGGGGAAACAACCTGCTATTTCGCTTTTCATTTTGAGGTGAACGATGAGAGTCAAATGCGTGCTTTGCGATCGAATCGATACGATCGACGATGAATCGCCGCTTGCCAAACGGCTGCGCAACCGCCCGATCCATACGTACATGTGCCGCGACTGCCACGACCGCATCGCCAAAAAAACAAAGCGGCGGCTGGCGACGGGAAAATTCCGCTTCTACCGCGGCCGCCGGGCGGACGATGATTGGTGATCCCCCAAGAAAACGAGCGGCGCTGAAAAAGCAACCGCTTTTCAGCGCCGTTTTGACTGCCATCATCCGTACTTTTCCGGTTCGGCTTCGATCTGCCGCCACATCGCCTCAGCGAGCTCAAGCGGGAAACACGCCGCCTCTGTTTCCCCGCCGCGCACATATTCGACGATGTATTGCCCGTTCGTTTCATCTTTGACGGCGTCTACGGCCGTCACACCAAAGTCGTTTTCCAACATGGCGCGGAAAAACGAGGCCGTATCGCGCGCCGCCGCATCGTGCGGACGGGCTTCGGCGACGATGTGGATCGTCAGCCAGTTATAAAGGGCATCCTGCACGGATTTCATGACTTTTCTCCCTCTTTCGCCTGCTTCAGACGCACTTTATAAATGATTAATACGAGGGCGGCGACGGCCAATCCTTCTGCCACCGGCAAAAAGACCGCAAAAAAGGTCAAAACCGTGCAGCCAAGCGCCAGCAATACGTAAATGATGACGTTTTTCAACAGCGGCAGGCGGCGGGCAAAACCGAGCCGGTACACAAGAGCGGCCAGCAGCAACACTGTGACGTACAATAGCCACATACCGCGCTCGGGATTGTCGTGAACCTTATAAAGCGAGGCGAAAAACGTCAACCTTTCGAGCACATTCACACCGTTCCCTCCCGTTTACCCCAATAGCGCCCTTCTCCAAGGCGTTTTCGATTGTTCGCAAAACCGCAGCCGTGCGCGCGGCGCTTCCGGCTACTTCGCCTGCTCGACCGCTTTCTTTTTCTTCTCCGCCTTTTCGCGTTCGCTTTTGTTCAAGATTTTTTTGCGCAGCCGGATCGAGGTTGGCGTCACTTCGCAATATTCGTCGTCATTCAAATACTCAAGCGCTTCTTCGAGCGTCAACAGGCGCGGCTTTTTCATCGTCACCGTCTGTTCTTTCGTCGACGAGCGCATGTTGGTGACATGCTTTTCCCGGCAAATGTTGACAACCAGGTCGTTTTCGCGATTGTGTTCGCCGACGATCATCCCTTCGTACACTTCAGTGCCCGGCTCAACAAAAATCGTGCCGCGGTCTTCAAGCTGCATGATGCTGTAAGCTGTCGCCTTGCCGGTTTCCATCGAAACGAGCACCCCTTGGCGGCGGCCGCCGATCGCGCCAGGCTGCACAGGGGCATAATGGTCAAACGAATGGTTTAAAATGCCGTACCCGCGCGTCAGCGACATAAATTCGCTTCGATAGCCGATCAAGCCGCGCGACGGCACGAGAAAGACGAGGCGCACCTGCCCGTTGTCGCCGTGCACCATATCGACGAGCTCGCCCTTGCGGCTGCCGAGCGATTCCATAATCGCTCCCGTATATTCTTCCGGGATGTCGATGACGACCCGCTCAATCGGCTCGCATGTCACACCGTCCACCTCTTTTAGGATGACTTCCGGCTTTGATACTTGCAGTTCGTATCCTTCGCGGCGCATGCTTTCAATCAAAATCGCCAAATGAAGCTCCCCGCGGCCGGAGACGATCCACGCATCCGGCGACTCGGTCGGTTCGACGCGCAGGCTGACGTCGGTTTCGAGCTGAGTGCGAAGCCGCTCCTCCAGCTTTCTCGCCGTCACGTATTTGCCTTCGCGCCCCGCAAACGGGCTGTTGTTGACGAGAAACGTCATTTTCAACGTCGGCTCATCAATGCGAAGCGGCGGCAACGGCTCTTGATGATCGGGCGGGCAAACCGTTTCGCCGACGTTGATGTCTTCCATTCCAGCGACCGCGACAATATCCCCAGCGTGCGCCTCCTCGATCTCGATCCGCTTCAACCCGATAAAGCCAAACATCTTCGTGACACGAAACATTTTGACCGCCCCGTCGCGCTTTAAAAGGGCGACTTGCTGGCCGGTTTTCATCGTGCCTCGGAAAATGCGGCCGATGCCGATGCGCCCGACGTATTCGTTGTAATCGAGCAGCGCCACTTGAAATTGCAACGGCTCGTGGCGGTTGTCCGCCGGCGCCGGAATATGGCGGATGATCGTCTCAAACAAGGCGGTCATGTCCCCATCTTGCCGGTTCGGGTCGAGGCTTGATGTCCCGCGCAGCGCCGATGTGTACACAACCGGAAACTCAAGCTGCCCCTCGGAAGCGCCGAGTTCGATAAACAGATCGATCACCTCATCGACGACTTCCGCCGGCCGGGCGAATTCGCGGTCGATTTTATTGACAACGACGATCGGCACGAGCTGCTGCTCAAGCGCCTTTTTCAACACGAACCGCGTTTGCGGCATGCAGCCTTCATACGCGTCGACGACAAGCAAGACGCCGTCGACAAGGCGCATGATCCGCTCCACTTCCCCGCCGAAATCGGCATGCCCCGGCGTATCCAAAATGTTGATGCGCGTTCCCTTATACAAGACAGCCGTATTTTTCGCCAAAATCGTAATGCCGCGCTCCCGCTCCAAATCGTTGCGGTCAAGCGCCCGCTCTTCGACTTGTTCGTTTTCGCGGAACGTCCCCGACTGCCGAAGCAGCTGGTCAACGAGCGTCGTTTTCCCATGGTCGACGTGAGCGATGATCGCGATATTGCGAAGATCGGTTCGTTTGTTCGTCAATGTCGGTCACTCCTGTTAGGCAAACTGCTTGTCTATTATATCACAACCGATAGAAAATCGGCATGTTTTCCGGTACACTAGAAAAAGACGCCCACTTTGCCAGAAAGGAGTCAACGAGATGAAACGGATCAAGCCTGTACCGCTGTTGCTCGCCATTCTTGCGGTCGCCGCCATCATGGCGATCGGCGTCTTCATCGCCGAGCAAAGCTTGATCGGCATCGCCGCTTCCACGCTCATCTTCATCGCCGTCATGGGCGCGGGGTTCGCCCATAAAAAACGAATGCGCTGAAAAACGGGACAAGATGGACGCTTGTCCCGTTTTCGCGGTTCCATGCCTCGTCAAAAGTGAAGATAGCGCCGCAAAATTTCTTCGTGCACCCCGGGTTTCGCAGCAAGCACCGAATTGCGGCCAAGCAGATCGAGCGGCTTCCCGTCAAGCGTCGTCACCAATCCACCCGCTTCCTCAATCAAAATCATCCCGCCGGCGAAATCCCACGGCGACAGGCGCGGCGAAATGTAAGCATCGAGACGCCCGGCAGCAACATACGCGAGCTCGAGCGCCGCTGAGCCATATGAGCGCGTTCCGCGCGCCTCTTTCGCCAGCCGCACGAGCGGGCGATGGTCGATGCGCCTGTTTTCCATCAGCCATGTCGCATTGACGGCGATGACTGATTCAGCCACTGATGCCGGTTGCAAGCGGCCAAGCGGCTCACCGTTGACAAACAGCCCACGCCCTTTTTGCGCTGCATACAACTCGTCAGACACAACATCATACACATAGCCGAGACGTCCGGCACCATCTTCAAAAATGCCGATCGATACAGCAAAATGGCGCCGCTGATGAACAAAATTCATCGTGCCGTCGATCGGGTCAATCACCCAAACAACGCCGTCCAAGGCGTCGATCCGATCACCGAATCCTTCTTCCCCCAACAGGCGGTGGCTAGGAAACTGGCGGCGGATCTGCTCGGCGAAAAACTGCTCAATGCCCCGGTCGACGTTCGTCACTAAGTCGTTCGGGTGCTCTTTCGCTTCCACTGTCAGCTGTTCAGCAAACGAGGCGCGGATTCGCTTTCCTGCTTCGTCGATCCATTGCCGGGCGTATCGGTCGATCTCTTCCCATTTTTCTGCCATGTTGATTCCTCCTGCCTTCGGTTATGTATATAGCAGCTGGAAAGGGGGCGGACACCGCTCAAGAAAAAAACGAACCGGAAAGATGGTTCGCCTTGAATAAGGATCATACTTGAAGGCGCATCAGTTCTTGGCGCAGCTTTTCAAGCCGCCGTTTGCACTCTTTTTTCTTTTCTTCATCGTTTTCCATCATAGCTTCGTACAGCGTCGCTAATTCGTAATCGAGTTCGAGCCGCAACACCGCCATGCGTTTGTCTCCATCTGGCCGCTTCAGCGAATTGGCGGTTTTTTTCATTTTCGTCCGCACCCCTTTCCCTATCATCCGCTAAACTTCCGGCGCCCGTCACCGAATGTGCTGCTTCATTTTGTTTTATATTATATTATGTGGAAAAAGGGGTGTATGCAACTAATTTGTGCGTTTACCTACCGCGCTTCCCCTGTGGCTCGATGCGAATCCAATCGCCGTTTTTTGCCTCTTTCGCCTTCTTCATGGCCGCATATGACGAGTAGCCGCTTTCTTTTTCAAATTCGTTATACAGCCGGTTTTCTTCACTTTTCGATGGGACGATCTCTTTGAAACGACGGTAGACATCCATCAGCTCCTCGCGCCTCATCCCCCGCTCATAAACGGTTTCGATTGCCGTGAAAAATTGAATGACATCAATGATTTCTTTTGTCGACCAATCATAGGAAAACGGGTATGAATAGCCCATGATTTCACCCCCGCCATTAGTTTGCCCAACGGCGCCGAATTTGTTCCGCCTCTTCGATCATGCGGGCAAACAGCTCAGCTACGGACGGAACGTCGTGAATGAGCCCGATCGCCTGCCCAGCCCAGGCGAATCCTTCATCCACCTTTCCTTCGTAAATGAAGCGCCGGTTCGCTTCTCCACTAATATATTCTTTTAAATCATCATATGTGCCGCCTTGGCGCTCGATTTCCAATATTTGTTCCGCCCAGGCGTTGGCCAGCACCCGCCCGGGCGCCCCGAGCGACCGTTTAATGATCACCGTATCGTTTTCGGTGGCGTTGAGGATCATTTCTTTATACGCGGGATGAGCATGGACGCATTCTTTCGTGGCGATAAACCGCGTTCCCATCTCAATCCCTTCCGCTCCAAGCGCCAATGCTGCCATCAACCCGCGTCCATCGGCAATGCCGCCCGAGGCGATGACCGGGATCGATACGGAGTCAACGACTTTCGGAATGAGGACGAACGTGCCAGTATCGTACTTGCCGAGATGCCCGCCCCCTTCTTGGCCGACGACCATCACCGCATCAGCGCCAAGCTCCTCCGCTTTCACTGCCTGGCGGACGGCGGCGACGAGCACGAGCTTTTTCACGTTTGTTCCTTTCAATTGTTCAAAAAACGGCGCCGGATTGCCGCCGGTGACCGAAACGACCGGCACCCCCTCATCCAGCGCCGCTTCAAGCATATGAGCAAACGGGCGGCCGTGCTGGCCGATGGCGAAATTGACGCCGAACGGCCGATCAGTTTTTTCCTTCACCTTGCGGATTTCCTCGCGCAACTGCTCCGGACCATCGAGCGACATCGACGTAATTTGTCCGAGCCCGCCGGCGTTCGAGACCGCTGCGGCCAAATCAGCGTACGCCAAGTAGGCGAGTCCTCCTTGAATGATCGGATATGTAATGCCGAGCAGTTCTGTCACTCTCGTTTTCCACTCCATTAACATAATGCCCCCTTTTTGTTTTGTCCTTCTTTTATTTCTCTCTTGAGCCGCTGTTTTCCTTTTTCAGCGTCCATTCATTTCTTCTTTGCAAACGGAAAAATCCATGCTATAATGCATTTTGTTTTATCTTCGAGGTAAAGAGGTGTGAAAAACCATTGTCGCAGCTCGAAACACCATTGTTTACCGGTTTGTTGAAGCATATGAAAAAAAATCCGGTTCAATTTCACATTCCCGGCCATAAAAAGGGGGCCGGCATGGATCCAGAGTTTCGCGCTTTCATCGGGGACAACGCCTTGGCGATTGATTTGATCAACATCAGCCCGCTCGATGACTTGCATCATCCAAAGGGGATGATTAAGCGGGCGCAGGAGCTCGCTGCCGAAGCGTTCGGCGCCGATTATACGTTTTTCTCGGTGCAAGGAACAAGCGGCGCCATCATGACGATGGTCATGTCGGTCGCCGGACCGGGCGATAAAATCATCGTGCCGCGCAACGTCCATAAATCGGTCATGTCAGCCATTGTCTTTTCCGGAGCGACGCCGATTTTCATTCATCCCGAAATCGACAAGGAGCTTGGCATTTCCCATGGCATTACGCCGCAAGCAGTGGAAAAAGCGCTCCGCCAGCACCCGGACGCCAAAGGGGTGCTCGTCATCAACCCAACGTACTTTGGCATTGCCGGCGATTTGAAAAAAATCGTCGATATCGCCCACTCATACAACGTTCCGGTGCTGGTCGACGAAGCGCACGGTGTGCACATTCATTTTCATGAGGACTTGCCGCTCTCAGCAATGCAAGCGGGCGCCGATATGGCGGCGACAAGCGTCCATAAGCTCGGTGGATCGCTGACGCAAAGCTCGATTTTGAACGTGCGCGAAGGACTCGTCTCAGCAAAACACGTTCAGGCGGTTTTAAGCATGCTGACGACGACCTCAACATCGTATTTGCTGCTCGCTTCGCTTGATGTCGCCCGCAAACAGTTGGCGACGAAAGGGCGTGAACTCATCGACCAAGCCATTCGCCTCGCCAACTGGACACGCCGGCAAATCAACGAGATTCCGTATTTGTACTGCGTCGGCGAAGAAATTTTAGGCACGGAAGCGACGTACGACTACGATCCGACGAAGCTCATCATTTCCGTTAAAGAGCTCGGACTGACCGGCCATGACGTCGAGCAATGGCTGCGCGAAATGCACAACATCGAAGTCGAGCTTTCCGATTTATACAACATTTTGTGCATCATCACCCCGGGCGACACCGAGCGGGAGGCGGGTCTGCTCGTTGAAGCGCTCCGCCGTTTGTCGCAGCAGTTCAGCCATCAGGCAGAGAAAGGGGTCAAGCCGAAAGTGCTCCTTCCGGACATCCCGGCGCTCGCCTTGACACCGCGCGATGCGTTTTACGCTGAAACGGAAGTCGTGCCGTTTCATGAGTCGGCCGGCCGGATCATCGCCGAATTTGTGATGGTGTATCCGCCTGGCATTCCGATTTTTATTCCAGGCGAAATCATCACGGAAGAAAACTTGAAATATATTGAGACGAACTTGGCTGCTGGCCTCCCTGTCCAAGGACCGGAAGACGACACGCTGCAGACGTTGCGCGTCATTAAAGAATATAAACCAATCCGCTGACCGCACAAGCCGGTTTGCCCGGCTTGTGTTTTTTGCGCCAAAATAAACGACGCGCATGTGACTTGTCGACATGCGCGCCTCTATCCATTCCTTCCCCCATTAGTTTGACCGTTTTACTCTCTTTCTCCGCCCTCGTTGTCATGCTCGCAGCAATCGCATTTTCCGTAAAGCATTGTCACTTTTTCATCTTCAAAATACGCAATCGTCGCATCACACGTTTGGCATACGATCGTGCCCATCCCCAAAACCCCTTTGTGATGATAAATTCCGTTGTTGACTTTATAATAATATATCACATTTCGGTTGTCAATCCTAATTTGTATATCACATTTAATCAAAAGGGAATTTTTTTGCAATCGCTCG
>NZ_BCQG01000047.1 GCF_001544315.1 Geobacillus jurassicus NBRC 107829 | reverse complement strand
CAAGGGCACCTTCTTTCGCATCCATATGCACTTCGTTGCCTACTTTGTCCGCCGCCTTACAAAAATCCCCGTTCGGCAAACGTCTCCCAGACGAGCTCCTCGAGCTCTTCGCGCAGCTTGGCTTCATCGACTCCTTCAAGCAAACCGTCCTTTTTCCATGTTCGGATCGCTTTATCGATCAAGCGATTGACTTGATCAACGTCCCAGCCCTCGCGATCAAACAGCTCCTCAACTTGGTCGAGCCATCCCTCAATCGCGTCGTCCAGCTCATCGCCATCCTCCATCCCGCCATCGTCGAACCAGATCTCATCACCGTCATCCCAATCGTCAAAGAGCCACTCATCATCATCTTCGCCCTCATCATCTCCGTCATCGAGCAACTCTGTTCCAAACAAAAACAATTCCATAACGGCGGATTCCACTTCCCCTACAGGAACGCCGTAGTGCTCCGCGGCCTTTTCGATATTGACAAATTCTTTTCCAGCCATTTCACTCGCCAAATAACGGAGTGCAGCCGCATACACAGCAGGATTCTCGATGACCGGTTCATCCTCTTGGCAGTATGCGCGCCAGAGGAACGCAGCCTGGCTGAGCACTAGGGAGGAGGTTTGTTCTTCCTTTTTCTTCAATTCATGAAAAACATCATCTTGATCCCGATCCCCCCAGCCCTTTTCGCTCAACAGTTGCCACACCAACTCGTGGACCGCTGTTTCAAGCAATTCCGGAAACGACTCGCGCAAAAACACTTCCCTCGCTTTTCAAAACGTCGATCAATGCCGCGTATCAAATGGTTGTTTTTCACCAGCCTTTTAGATGAATCCCCGATCGGTGAACATCTCCCACGCCAAATCGCGGAGCTCCTCGCGCAATTCTTTTTCATTCACTCCCTCAAGCAACCCTTCTTTCCGCCACGAACGAATGGCCCGGTCAATATGGCGGTTGACTCGCTTCTCGTCCCATCCCTCGCGCGCCAAGACAAAGTCGACTTCATCGAGCCATTCATCGATGCGCGCATCAAGTTCATCCCGGTTCTCTTCGAACCAGTCTTCATCCCAGTCGTCGAGCCATTCCTCATCTTCATCATCGACAGCCATCAGGAAAAAATCCAACGCCGCCGCCCTCACATCTTGGGGCATCACGTCATACCGATCGGCAATGTCTTCCACATCAGATCCTTCTGCCTTCATCAAATGACCGGCCACATGGCGGAGCGCCGCCGCGTAGACGGGGACCGAATAAGGGAGGCGGGATGTTTTTCCGCAATAGAGCGCCCATATGGCGAAAGCTTGACTGAGCAGCGCCGCTGGCGCCTCCGGCTCGTTTTCATCCAGCTCGCGAATGACGTCGGCTTGTTTCGGATCATCCCATTTGAACTGTTTGGCGAACTGCCAAAGCCACTCCAAGAGCACGTCGGAAAACACAGCGACGAACCGATCACGCATCCATGACGCCGCTGGCTGACCGCTCCACTCCGCTTCTTTTTGAATCGCCCGAAGCAATCGCTCTTTCCCTGATGCTGGGAACGGAAGCACCGTGGTGAAATACGTGAACGCTTCCTGGTACGGGACAAGGAAGCCGAACACCACATCCCCTTTTTCGATCACGTTCGGCCATTGATAGGAAGCCAATAAATGGATGTTCTGTTCCTTCCCAGTCAACAAATCCCGGACAACGGGGCGATTCCCGTCATCATAGCCGATGAACTCGTGAAACGACGGAACGGCTCCTTCCCATCGCTCGATGTGAGCTTGAACGGACGAGCGCCACCGCTCCCAATGGCGGCTTTTCCGGTAAGCGGAAAAGATCGTTTGCCCTGTTTGATCAAGCGGCCAACAAAACAACATCCAGTTCACCGCCATGATCTGCACGCCAAGCTCGATTTCCTCCGGCATCTCATCAAGCGGGAACTGGTTCAGAAGGTCTTCCACCTCCCTCTCATACCGCTGCAAGACAAACTGACGCATATCATTCATGCATTCGATCAACTCACGGTCAATCAACGACGCAATCGACACCGCCTCTTTTTTTCCACAACAATGCTTGTACTTTTTTCCGCTTCCGCACGGACATGGTTCGTTTCGCGGCACTGCCGCCATATTCGATGCACCTGCTTTCTCTTAAACTCAGGCTTTGCCTATTTCCATTATACCATCATTGGCAGAAGATATATCATCGTCAGCTTTTCTACCTACACATTCCCAGCAACAAATGCAGAAGACAGGCCGCTTCCACCGGGAATCGCATAGCGTTCTTCATTTCGACATGCTATAATTAAATGATAGGGAAATGAACGGAAAGGACGAACCGACATGCTGCAAACGACCATTTCCAAACCGCTTTTGCAACAGGCGGCTGGCGAATTGCTGAAAGAATTGCCGTTTCCTATTTTCCACCATCTCATTCAAAAAGGACGCGACTTGTCAAGAAACGGGTTGGTCTATAACGTCATGGTCATCAACAGCCACGAAGTGGAAGGGGTCGTTTCTGACATCACCCCCCATGAGGTCATGCTCGACTTAGCCAACATCACCCGCCGCCATCGCTGTCCATGCGGGACAGAAGGACTATGCCCGCATATTTTGGCGCTGTTTTTTTACATATACGGCAATGTGTTCGACAGCGGCGAGCTGTTCCGCCTGTGGAAAAAAGGCCAAATCCAAGCGTTGCGCAAAGAGGCGCCCGCTGCTAATGAGCAGGAGCCGCTCGCTCAAAAAAGGGTGGGGAAACCGACTGCCCTTTCCATCACTCCAAATGAAACCGTCGAAGATTGGTGGAACCAATTTGAGAAACAGTATCAAGACTTTTTCTCGCGCCATCAAAACGGCAAAAACTGGCCGTACCGTTTGGCATTCCAACTCCTCCCGAAGCTTGGCAAAAACGAAGGGAAGCAAGCCGGCGCCCGCCCGCTGCGGGAGCTTCATGCCGCTCTCTTTTTATTGGAGAAGCTTCGGCAGTACGGGGAGGCTCAAGGTTGGAATGAAGGCGGATTCGCCTCTTACGGGCAGTTTTCCTGGCAGCAGGACGTCAACCATGTCGCCGACCGCGCCTTTGACGCCCTAGAACAATTGTCTGCCAAATCACTGCCGCGGTCGCTCAACGCATTGATCGAACAGACAATTCCGTACGTGCGTGATCTATTGTTTTTGGACGGGGCGCTATCATCGTTCGGCTATGACTTTTACACAACCGCGTGGGAGTTGTTGTTCACCAAGCCCGCATGGCGGCAGGAAGAACGGGCAGAACTCCTTCGGCTCGCCCATGAACAAGGCAGCACCCGCGCCGCCATGGCGGCGGCCCACCTTTCCTTCCTGCTTGGCGAAGATGACGAGGCCATGGCGCTTTACCGTGCATTTCCCGAACAAGCAGGCCTGTTTTTGATTGAATGGATCGGACGATTCATCACCAACGGCCTCGTGAAGCGGTTTGAAGCCGTTTGGGAAAAGGGGAAGGAAGATTGGCCTCTTTACCTTTCCCACTTGCCTCACCTCATCCGGGGCAGTTTTTTGGACGAAGCGGTTCATTTGTTTGAAATGTATGCCCGCCAACGAAATCGCCCGAATGCATGGGAGGAGTTTTTGCAGCGAAGCCTCCCTTACAGCGTGAACCATTACACCAATTTTTTGTATCAGCAAGGACGCTACCGGGAAGTCGTCGACCTGTTTTTATGGGCAAACATCACCGCCGATGAATTGCATCCGCAGCTGCTCAAAACATTGCAAGCCCGTGGAGCGGAACTGGTGATGCCGCTATATCATCGGGCCGTGATGAAGCGACTCGAAGAAAAAAACCGGGCGAGCTACCAAAGAGCGGTCCGCCACTTGAAAACGTTGCGGACTCATTACCGTTCGATGAAGCGGCTCGACCAATGGGAAGCCTATTTCGAACAACTGCTCTCCAAAACAACGCGCCTGCGCGCATTCCATGAAGAATTGAAGAAAGGAAAATTGCTTCCATGAACGTGTTGCAGACGATTCCGCTTTCATGCAAATGGGATGAAGAGAATCAATGCTTCGAGCTCTCAAGCTCCACGCCTGTCTCGTCATGGGCCCCGTCTTTGTTCGCTTGGCACGAAGAAACGTTTTACGGCACGCTTCTAGATACCGCCCAGGACAATGGGGGAGAAATCGTGCGGCTGTCGCCGTGGCAGGCGCTCACGCTGTTCGCTTTGCGTCCGCACTCGCGCTTTTCCGCCATTGAATGGGCAGACGAGTTCACCGCCCGATTGGAAGAGTGGGCGAAACACATTTGGAACGGTTTGCGCGAACGCCGGTTCCTTCCGGACTCTTCACAATGGAAAAGCACCGGCGGCGCATGGAGTGAAGCAAGGAGCACCCGCTGGCGCGGCTCGGACGATGATCCCGATCCGTTCGTCGCCACATGGCGGTCGCTTGCGGTCGCCGACTGGCTCTCACGCGACCCGGAGCTTCGCGGCATTTGGGAAGAAATCGTCCGCACGTATCCGTTGATCGCATCCCGTGGCGACCAATGGACCGGAACGGAAGACGACTGGCTGGAACAAATCGGCTGGCTCGGCGACCGGCCTCCGTTTGTCGTCGGGCTGCGCCTCATTGAACCGTCCGAGGGCGGCGACGTATGGACGCTTGAGCCCGTGCTGATCGCCATCGATGACAGCGCCATCGCGCCCGCACGCGACATTCCGCGTGCTTGGCGGCCGTATGAATCATCGGTCCAACGCGCCATCCGCCGCATCCGCGCGATCGTGCCGTGGCTTGGCGATGAAAACGAGTCTTTGCTTCATGAACTGTCCGACGAACAAGCATGGCGCTTTTTATCCGAAGAAAGCTTAAAGCTCACAGAAGCAGGCGTCCGCCTGTTGCTCCCTGACTGGTGGCACGACATCCGCCAGGCGCAGCTGTCGATCAAAGCGAAGCTGTCGCCTTCTGTCAATGCGGAGACGTTGTTTGGCCTCGAGCGCCTCGCCGAGTTTGACTGGCGGGTGGCGACTAACGGCATCGAGCTGACCGAAGAGGAGTTTGCCGCTTTGGCGGAACAAAAGCGGCGCCTCATCCGCCTGCGCGGCCAATGGCTCATTCTCGATCCCGCTCTTGTCCGCCGCGCGCAGGCGCTCATGGAAAAGGCGAAAAAAGAAGGGGTGCCGATCCACGAACTCGTCGCCCAGACGCTGCTCACCGAAGCGGATGGACACGATGAGGCGGGAGAAGATGAGATCGCCATTCGCATTGATGTGCACCATCAGTTTCGGGCGTTCGTCCAACAGCTGCAAAACATCGACGAACTTCCCGCCGTCGCCGTGCCGCCGTCGTTTCGCGGCACGCTCCGCCCATATCAGCAGCGCGGCGTCAACTGGCTCGTCTTTTTGCGCCGCTTTGGCTTTGGCGCCTGCTTGGCCGATGACATGGGGCTTGGCAAAACGGTGCAACTCCTTGCCTATTTGACCTATGTAAAAGAAACGGAACGTCCGAACACACCGGCGCTTCTCATCTGCCCGACAAGTGTGATCGGCAACTGGCAAAAGGAATGCGCCCGCTTTACCCCAGACTTGCGCATCTATGTCCACCACGGACCGAACCGGGCGAAAAACGAAGCGTTCGCGCAAACGGCAGGCGAGGCCGATCTCGTCATTACGTCTTACAACCTTGCTCATTTGGATCATGACGATTTAAAACAGATGCACTGGCATACGATTTGCCTTGATGAAGCGCAAAACATCAAAAACGCGCAAACGAAACAAGCGCGCGCCATCCGCCGCTTGAGCGGAAAACATAAAATCGCCTTATCCGGCACGCCGGTTGAGAACCGGCTCGGCGAACTTTGGAGCATCTTCCACTTTCTCAACCCAGGCTATCTCGGCAGCCAAGCGGAATTTGAGCGCCGCTTTGCCGGACCGATCGAAAGAGAAGGGGATGCCCGCAAAAAAGCGGCGCTGCAGGCGCTCATCCGCCCGTTTTTGCTGCGGCGGACGAAAACGGATGAAGCCGTCGCCCTCAACTTGCCGGACAAAATCGAACAAAAAGAATATTGCCCGCTCACAGCCGAACAGGCGGCTTTGTACGAGCAGCTTGTCAACGACACGCTTGAACGGGCTAAAGAAGCCAGTCCGTTTGCGCGGCGCGGATTGATTTTGCAGATGTTAAACGGCATCAAACAAATTTGCGACCATCCCGCCCTCTATTTAAAAGAGCGCCATCCACGCCAGCTCGTCGAACGGTCGCACAAGCTCGAAAAGCTCATCGAACTCATCGAACAAATCCGCGCCAACGACGAGTCGTGCCTCATCTTCACCCAATACGTGCGGATGGGCGAGATCATCCAAGAGCTGCTTTCCGACTTGTTTGACGAACCGGTGTTGTTTTTGCACGGCGGCGTCCCAAAACAAACGCGCGACCGGATGGTGGATGAGTTCCAAGCGCGAAAAGCACCGATCTTCCTTTTGTCGCTCAAAGCGGGCGGCACCGGGCTCAACTTGACAGCCGCCAACCACGTCATCCATTTCGACCGCTGGTGGAACCCGGCTGTGGAAAACCAAGCGACCGACCGCGCCTACCGCATCGGACAGACGAAATTCGTCCACGTCCATAAACTGATTGCGACAGGGACGATCGAGGAAAAAATCGACGAGATGCTCGAACAAAAGCAAGCGCTCGCTGACATCATCACCGAAGGCGAGGCGTGGATTACGGAATTGTCCGATGACGAACTGCGCGACTTGCTCGCCTTATCCGCGGCAGCGAAAGGAGGCGCTTGATCATGGCGGAAGAAAAACCAAAACGGAAGAAAAAACCGGTGGAAAATCCGTGGGAGAAATTGCTGAAGCGAATGGAAGAAAAGCTGAACGAGCGGGAAAAGCGGCAAAAGCAACCGTAAAGGGACATCACGCGGGCGATGAACGCCGCCCCGATCCCGTTGGACACCAAAACAGCGTGGGAACAATCCCACGCTGTTCGCTTGCAAGCCGTTCTCTTTGCGCCTCGTCAATGGAACAATTCAGCCATGTCGACCTCAAGCCCCGGAAAATACGCAGAGCGTACCGTACCGGATTTGACTTGGACATCAGCTTGCTCATATAGCCGCTCCTCATTGAGCGTATACACCATCACGGCCTGTTTCATCGGATTGACGATCCAGTACTCATGGACGCCGCGCGCCATGTACAAATTGAACTTTGTGACGAGATCATGCGCCTGGTTCGATGGGCTTAAAATCTCGACGATCAGCGGCGGAACCCCGATATACTTCGTTCCATCCAACTCTTTTTCGCCGCAAATGACCGTCAAATCGGGAACGACCACGTTTCGTTCCCCTGTTTGCTCATCAACCAACTCCACATCGAGCGGCGCCGCCAACACATGGCATGGCTTTCCTCGAAAAAACAAACTGAACTGAAAATGAAGCCGGCTCGAGATCAACTGATGACGAACGCTGGGTGACGGGGTCATATACACGGCCCCATCAATATATTCTAAACGCTCATCGCTTTGTTCACGCAGGACCCAATAGCGCTCATACGACACACCAAAAGCAAGCGGCAAGGACAATGAAGGCCCCTCCATTCCCCTTTTTTTTTCTCAGTATACCGGATGGGTTCGCGAGGGAGCAATGGAGGAGAAAAATCGTTTCCCCTAAAAGAGCAACGCAACTCCGATTACCGCTCTGCCCTACCCTACGAACAGGTCATGTTCATGTCAAACCGAAGTCCTTCGCACAAGGCGAGAAACATTGCCGGCCAAATGTGAAAAAGGATCCGGCCGCCAACCTTCCTCATCAAGAGAAGGTCTGTCGTACCGATCCTTTTCGCTAAACGGAAGCATACATCCGATCGAGCTCTTGCGCTTCGTATTTCGCAAACGGGTCGATGAGCGAAATTTTTTGCGCTTCCGCATCGCCAACGCCGACATACAGTTCGGCGGTGCCGTCGCCTTTGCGGACGAGTCCCCCGCTAAAGACAACGTTCGCCAAATCCGGCCGTTTCGCCGGCCCGTCTAAAAAGTGGGAGCGAAGCGCAAGCAATTCCAGCTCAGAACGCTCCATCGTCTCTGGATTCAAAACGAACACCATCGGGTAGTAATGGCGGTTGCCTTGCTCGTCAAAGCAAGCGATATGGCCGAGCGCCCCGACAAGCCCGTTTGAAAGCAAATGCGCCTCGTTCACGCCGCCCCATTCTTCATCCGTAAATTGGGCATCAAGAATCGGCGCTGCCTCGATCACTTCTGGCGTCAACTCATCGAGCGAAAAAATGCGGGTGAAACCGATTTTCCCACGGCCGCCTTTTTCCCCTTGCGGTCGGGTGAAAACGCCGATCGAGCCATCTTTCAACTCAACCAGGCGGATGTCTTTCATCCCGTCCGGCCCTTCGGCGAACTTTTCTAAGCGGCGAATGTTGGGCCCGCGGTAAAAGACCGTTCGCCAGCTATACTCGCCAACAAACACCGGATGCGGAAACGTCTCCACGCCGCCAAACACAAGCTGGCCGTGAATCCGCGACACGAACGGGTCTTGCAAGGCGAACACCGGCGCCCCTTCACGAGGGACCCAAACACCGTCGCGCTCGACAAAAAAGTACACTTCCGACTGCTCGCTGTCGCGCGACTCGACGCGCCCAGCGATCACCCATTCTCCCTCATCCTCAAACGGTGCGGAAATATTATAAACGTCTCGGCCCCCTACACCTGCAAAACGGAGTTTTTCCGGCTCAAACGGCTGTGGGGCCAGGCGGAATTCATCGACTAATACTTGACATGTCTTTAATGTTGGCGATTGGAATAACATGATCATCCCTCCAGGCGTTGCCAAAAACGCCGTATGCATCGCTTTTGGCCATTTTCCCTGAACAGGTTCGAACAGGAAACGCTCTCCAACTTCCTTTCATGCCAGTCCAATCAATCGGGCATGGATGGCTACGCCACCCCCTAGGCTAGGCAAGGAAGTCAATGAAACTTGTTTGTGTGTTATATTATAATATGATATGAGGGATTGTGAAACATGTTATTCTTTGCCAAAAAAAGAAGGGCCAATCGAAGTCAAGGCCCTTTTTCTCCCTTTATTGGCGCTGTTGGACAAAATCGATGAATGCTTGATCAATATCCACGACCACAAACTCCACGTCCTCGACCGGCCCGAGCACCTCGACAAACAACCCCGCCACTTTTTCTTTGTCAAGGCCCCCGACACCTGTCCCAAGCGCCGGCAGCGCCACCTTTTGAATCCCGTGCTCTCGGCAGTACGAGACAAGCTGCTCAAGACACAGGCGGACAACCTCATAGGATGTCTCCCCGGCCGGCTGCTTCATCGTCACTAAATGAATCACCCCGCGAAACGGCAGCGAGCCTGCCCCCGTCACATACAAGTCGCCTGGCTGTGGGTCTTGCGCCTGGCAGACGCGGATCGCCTCGTCCTCAATCACGCGTCCCCCCGCCCGGCGGATCGCCGCCGCCACCCCGCCGCCCATCGGCCCGATGCCGTTGGCGGCATTGCAAATGTACTCGACCCCTTCAACCTTCGTCAAATCGCCGACCATCGCGCGAATCACCGTTCATCCCTCCTTGCTTCGCCTCTCGGCTATTTTGCGCAAAAAATCACAGAGGACAACGGCATGGTTATGTCGCTCGTCTTTTGCCGCATACAACAGCGTCACCGTTCCGGAAAGCGAAAGCAGCTCCGTAACGAGCGCTTGCTTCGTCGTAACAGTCGCCAGCTCCTGTTCATACGTTCTCGCAAACTCGGCAAACCGCTCTGGCCGATGGCCAAACCATTGCTGGAGGGCAGTCTCTTTCACCAGCGGTCAAGGCACGCTTCGACCTTTGACACCACGGCCAAAGGCGGTCGACGAGAATGCGAATGCCGTCATCCCGTTCCGCTGGAATATAGATTCGCTTTGTTTGGAACACAGGTCCGTTTCCCTACTTTCCTTTACACCTCTACCTCGTCCCAGTTCACTTTCACCACTAACGAACCGCCCGTTCTCCTCAACATTTTTTCCAGCTTGATCCTATAGGTCGATTTTACAGCAGGCGTCCTCACACGCGTCGTGATAATTCGTCCTTCAAACCGATATCCAGACAACTTCTTGCCTAATTGTTCTACCGTTCGCGTTATTTGTCGCACAGCTTCCTCGAGATCAGACCCTTTTAACTCGACAAAAAACGCTCGGCTTTCTTCTAATACTAAAAATAGGAAATCACAACGCTTTCCCTCCATGAGCAAACAATCATCCACACGGTACAAAGCGACGTGCTTTTGCTGCTTGTTGACGAAACGGACTCCCCTCCCATTTTCTTCAACGACAGCCAACCTTCGATGATCACAGTATTGCAAACAATGTTCCCACTCTGCAACGGCCATGTTTATTTTCCCTCTTCCTCCGCCTCCATAAGCTCATCGAGCACACGGTTGATAGAAGATGATGCTTCATCGATCGCCTCAGCTTGAATTAACTGCAATTCATCATCGATAATGCTTCGATAGCAAAATCTCCCCCCCTCACTCTTAAGAATATAGGCCTTTACCCTCTCCGGAGAAAGCCGCAGCTTTCGGTCTATAATCGGATTTGCACGTCGATCCAGTTTTTTCCCGATTTTGGCAGCGTACAAATAAATATTAAAAGCAGACAAAATATATGGGCTATGAGTGGTAATGACTAGCGTACTATTCGTTACATTTAGCAACAACGCAAACAAGGCAACCATTTCTTTTTGCGCGTTTGGATATAAGTGCGCCTCGGGTTCTTCAATTACCATAAAAACTTTCTGTCTTTCCAAAATAACTGTGAATATAAGCAACAAAATCCAAACGACTTCCTGTTGACCCGAAGATGAAAATTTCAGCTTTGTATACTCTTTTTCATTAAAAAAAATCCTTTCGCCATTGTCAGAGAACATGTACTTCCCTTTCATCACATCTTCGATCATCCCGATGGCCAATCGGATCGCCTCAAAATCAATTTTCTCTGTCGAAAATTTTTTTCGATCCTCAATAATCTCCTCCAGAGAATGCGAAAACATCTTCTTTAACAAATTAATCCGCTCGATGAACTGTTCTGTTAAAACATCGAGTTGCTGCGAGTTAATATCTTGCAACTGATCAGATAACGTGGCAACTAAACTTCTCCCCGCAGGAATAAAAATGGACGTTTTCGAATCGCCAAACACGTCATCAATCGATGTCTTCACGGTTTCCAAAACACTCTGTTGGCGCGCTTTCCAAGAGGAGACATTCCAAAAGTCATCCAACCGTTGTTCTTGGTATTGCATTTCCTTTTTCATCTGAACAATATGTTTAAAGGTTTCTAAAATATCCCTTTTCAACGAATCGCTAAAGTGGATTTGTACATAACCGTCTTTTAAATCAAGACGAACAAACTTTCCAGCACCATACTCATAACGAATATGAAACGGTTTCATATGTTTTGTCGTGCCAAAGTATCCAACAAACTTTCTCCGAAGACGTTTATTGAATTCAAAAAATGGGTTATTTTCTTCCATTTGACGGAATGAAATTAAATAATCTACCCATTCATCAGGAATTGATTGGAAGAAGAAGATAAGTTTACTAATCGTACTTTTTCCGCTCGCTTGGGGGCCGACCAAAATCGTAACATCGGTAATCTCCTCCTCAAACAGCTCGACAGGTCCAAAATGATCGATCCGGATGCGAGGCATACCTACCCTCCTCCCTCTAGAAAGCCAGTGGTTAAATGAAAATTTTGACTTGATAACAGCTTTTTTCAATTTGAGAAACCTTGCAAAATCCGTTTTTTCTCTGGTTGAGAACTACCAATTTACAGCGAACGACTGTTTTTTCACCACTCTTGTAGGCTTAGCCATATGGCCACAATCAACATTTCAACAAGCATGCCTTCCTCCACATACAACTGCCCAAAACAACCTGCAAATCAATCTTCACTAGCCACTCCTTATTGAATTAGCTGTTGGCTGATCCCTTCGCCTCGGCCACCACCCGCTCCAAAAATGAAAGCAAATCATCCCGCAGCTCCTCGTTTTGCAAGGCAAACTCAATCGTCGTTTCGATAAAGCCGAGCTTTTCGCCGACATCGTACCGCTTTCCTTCAAATTCATAGGCGAAGACGCGCTGAATTTCATTCAACCGACCGATCGCGTCCGTCAGCTGAATTTCTCCGCCCGCACCAACTTCTTGTTTCTCCAAAAACAAGAAAATTTCCGGCGTCAACACGTACCGCCCGACGATCGCCAAATTGGACGGCGCTGTACCCGGGGCTGGTTTTTCCACGAAGCGGCGCACTTGGTAGCGGCGTCCTTGCTGCTCGAGCGGGTCGATGATCCCGTAGCGATGCGTTTCTTCCTCCGGCACGCGCTTGACGCCGATCACCGAGCTGAACGTTTGTTCATATTGCTCAATGAGCTGTTTTAAACAAGGCTTTTCCGCCTGGACGATATCGTCGCCCAACAGCACCGCAAACGGCTCGTCTCCAATGAAATTGCGCGCGCACCAAACGGCGTGCCCCAGCCCTTTCGGCTCTTTTTGGCGAATGTAGTGGATGTCAACTTTCGACGGCTCTTTCACTTTCTCCAATAAATCAAGCTTCCCTTTTTGCTTAAGCATCTGTTCAAGCTCAAACGCGTAGTCAAAATGGTCCTCGATCGCCCGTTTCCCTTTCCCGGTGACGATGATGATGTCCTCAATGCCTGAGGCGATGGCTTCTTCGACGATATATTGAATCGTCGGCTTATCAACGATGGGAAGCATCTCCTTCGGCATGGCCTTCGTCGCCGGCAAAAACCGCGTCCCAAGCCCGGCTGCCGGAATGATCGCTTTGCGCACTTTCTTCATCTCTCATGGTTCCCCCTCTATCCAATGATCATCTGTTCTCTCAAGTCATGGCCAGTGTTGTTGATTTCCTAGTGGCGAACCAGCCATCAAAATGAACAAGTGCCGACTTGCCCCATGTATCGGCGTTGTTTTTATTATACCAAATCCTGTTGAATGGAAAAGAAACGAAATGGGGCAATACAGTTGGCCGTTTAGGAAGACGGTGAGTTAACGGAAAATATCGTTCAACAGCAGCGTTTGTCAAATTGGAAAATCTCGTCTCTTTATGAAACGACCGGTGAAAAACAACCATTTCTCCCGAAGAAGAGAAGGGCAACGCTTATAAAGTTTCTCAACTTGAAAACAGATATTATGGAGCTGCTTTTTTCATTCCGCCACCACCCATTCTAGGGCCTATTTCATGCACCGTATTTTCGCAACAAACCAAAAAAGAAACGCCCTGTCATCCAGGCGTTTCCGCTCTTACGCCGCAACGCGCGTCACCCTTTCACAAGCGAAGCCAAAATCTCGCTAAGCTTCAGCTCGACGCACGCCATCGACGTATCGGCGGCGCCGTAATACATTTTCACAATATCACCGTCAACGAGCGCACCGCACGAGAACACGACGCGGCCGAAAAACCCGTTCACCTCATAATCCGCTTCCGGCTCGACAAGCGGCCGGTCCGAGCGGGCGAGAACCTTCGCTGGATCGTCCAAATCCAACAGCACCGCCCCCATGCAGTAGCGGTGGTCATCCGACGCGCCGTGGTACAACTCGAGCCAGCCGTGCTCTGTTTTGATCGGCACCGCCCCGCCGCCGATGCGGGCGCTGTCCCACTTTCCTTCACGCAGACCGAACAAAAAGCGGTGATTCCCCCAATGAAGCAGATTCTCCGACTCGGCGATCCACACTTCGGGGCGGCCGTTGCTTCGCGGCACTGGGCGATGGAGAGCGTAATATTTGCCGTTGATCTTCTCCGGAAAAATGAGCACATCTTTGTTTTCCGGCGCGAAAATCATGCCGTGGTGCGTCACCGTCCGAAAATCCGTTGTCGACACCATCGCCTCGCCGACTCCTTTCGGCGAAACGGCGCTGAAGTAAATGTAATACGTGCCGTCAATGCACGTAATGCGCGGGTCTTCAATGCCAAACGTCTCGAGCTCATTCGACGGGTAGACGAACGGGCGGTTGTCGATCACAAACCGCCGCCCGTCCCGGCTCCGCGCGAGGCGCAAATACGAAAGCGACGTCAAATAGGCAAACCGATCGGTCCCCGCCTCTTTAATGACGCGCGGATCGGAAAAATCATAGCGCGGATCGTCTTTGCGAAATTCGTAAATATCGACCTTCCCCGTCTCTGGATTCCACACCGGCGCTTTCACAATGTTCGGATCATCCGAAACGGGCCGCTCGGCCACCCGAAGCAAAAGCAGCACTTCTCCTTGAAATGTCGCCACCCCGGCGTTAAACGCCCCGATCACTTCAAACCCGTCGTGGTACGGCGGCACGTCTTTCGGCGTAATGAGCGGGTTTTCTTCGTAGCGGTAAAGGTGCATCGTCACCCCTGCCTTTCATATTTCGTAAATGGATCAACAATTGTTAGTTTTTGCGCTTCTGCATCACTCGTTCCAGCGTAAAACTCGGCCGTTCCGTCCCCTTTGCGAATCAACCCGCCGCTAAACACGACATCCGTCAAATCGGGGCGCTTCGCCGGGCCGTCGAGGAAATGGGCTCTTGTGGCGATCAACTCCATGTCCGACGCTTCCCCCGTGTCCGGATTGAACGCAAACACCATCGGATAATAATGACGGTTCCGCTCCTGATCGAAACAAGCGATATGGCCAAGGACGCCGACAAGCCCGTTATCAAGCAAATGCGCCTCATTGGCGCCGCCCCATTCTTCATCGGCAAATTGGCCGTCAATCAATGGAGCCCTCTCAATCGCCTCCACCGTCAACTCGTCAAGCGTGCCGATGCGGATGAAGCCGATTTTTCCGCGTCCGCCTTTTTCCCCTTGCGGACGGGTGAACACCCCGACCGACCCATCCCGCAGCTCAACAAGGCGGATGTCTTTCATCCCGTCGGGACCGGTGAAGAAATGCGCCAATTCATTGATCGTTTTTCCACGGTAAAACACCGTCCGCCAATACAACTTCCCGTGAAGCACGGGATGCGGAAACGTCTCCACGCCGCCAAACACGAGATGCCCGTGCACCCGCGAAACAAACGGATCCTGCAAAGCAAACACCGGCGCCCCTTCCCGCGGCACCCACGTTCCTTCACGCTCGACGAAAAAGTATACTTCTGATTGCTCGCTGTCTCTTGCCTCCACCCGTCCGGCAATGACCCATTCGCCATCGTCTTCGAACGGGGCGGAAATGTTGTACACATCGCGCCCTCCAACGCCGGCAAACACGAGCTTCTCCGCCCGAAGCGGCTGCGGCGCGCGCTGGAATTCCTCAAGCAGTGTCTTGCATGTTTTCATCGTCGGCGTCCTTGTCTGCATCACGTCTCTCCCTGCTCCCTTTTCCATCATAATGGTTCTATTATTTTAATATGAACTGCATGCCTTCTTTAAAATTCCTGCTAAACAAAAGGAACAAAATCAAAATCGGCAGCGTGAGAAGCACCGAGGCGGCGTACATCGGCCCCGGGTATCCGCCGTACGGTCCAAACATTTGCGCCAACAAAACGTTTAACGTCAACATCTTTTCGTTATTCACCACAAGCATATCCCAAAGCAATTCCACCCATCGTTCCATAAAAAGGAATAGGAAAATGATCGTCGTGATCGACCGCGACATCGGCCAGACAATGCGGCGAATGATGGTGAAATGGCCCGCTCCATCCATCTTGGCCGCTTCGATCAATTCATCGGGAATGCCGCGGAAAAAGTTCGTGTACATAAAGATGGCCCACAAGTTGACCGCCTTCGGCAAGATCATCGCCCAATACGTGTTGTACCAACCGAAATACCGAACGATCAAAAACAGCGGAATGAGCAAAATGATCGATGGATAGAACATTTGAAACAAAATCGCGTTGTTGACCCACTGTCTTCCCTTAAATTTCACCTTCGACAACGCATATCCGACCATCACCGCCGTCACGAGCATCAACAACGTTGACGCCGACGTGACGAGCAAACTGTTGAAAAACGCCCGAAGCCACGGCCGCGGCACGACATCTTCCCCGCCTTGAAACAGCCATTCATACGAACGAAGCGTCAATGATGACGGGATAAGCTTTCGGTCGACTTCATCCCATGGGGCGAGAGAACCTAACACCATATACAAATACGGAAACACCATGACGGCCAAAACGGCAAACGCCAACACATAAAGCAATCCGACCTTCCATGTTTTACTCCCAGCCATGTTTGCCACCCCATTTTTCCAACACCTTGCGAAAAACGAAAATCGACGCAAAGGTGACGATCGAATTGATGATCGCGACCGCTGTTCCGTAACCCGCATTCAATTTTTCAAACGCCTGGTTGTAAATCTCCAGCTGCCACGTATGGGTCGCATACTCCGGCCCGCCGCCTGTCAGCACATACGGTTCGGTGAAAATGCCAAACATCAAGCCGACCGCCAAAATCGTCACGGTATAAAACGAAGGATACAGCATCGGAATCGTCACGTGCCAAACCCGCTTCCAGCCGACCGCCCCATCGATTTCGGCCGCTTCATACACTTCTTTCGGGATGCTTTCCAACCCGGACAAAAACAGCAGCGCATAATATCCGACAAACTTCCACGCCATCATGAGCGCAATGACGAGCGGGGCTAATATCGGCGACCCGAGCCAGTCAATGTCCCAGCCAAACGCGTCCCGCAAAAATTGATTCAACGGGCTGTTGTAGGAAATGACGCCTTTGACGACAATCGATGACGCCACTCCTGACGCCAAGTACGGCAAAAAATATCCGACGGCAAACAATCCTTTCCACCGAGGAAGATGGTGAAGGATCAGCGCCAAAAACAGCGAGCCCGCGATCACGATCGGCACGAACATCAACATAAACTTATACGTCACCCAAAACGCCGCCCGCACGCTCGGGCTGAAGAAGGCGTCAATGAAGTTTTGCATTCCAACTGTCTCGTATTCTGGAGAAATCAAGTTCCAGTTCGTAAAAGCGAGATATAACGCCCAAAACAGGGGAATCAAAAAGAAAACAGCGGAATAGACAAGGTATGGGCTGGCAAGCAGCCAACCCACTTTTGTTGCCTGTTTATTCATATTATTTTAACACCCCATTGATCGCCTTTTCCATGTCCTCCCACGCTTTTTCTGGGGTTTTCTCGCCTTTTACGACCGGATTCAACGCCTCCTTGCCGATCAGCTCTTGAATCTCAACCATTTTCGCGTTGTCCATCGGCGGGATGGCGTTCGGAATGTTTTCCGCATACAGTTTCAGCTGCGGATTTTGCTCAAAATAGGAGACAAACGCCTCGTTCGTCGACAAGTCGTCCCGCGCCGGCGGCAAATTCGTTTCCTTCAGCCATTCCAAATCGTTTTGCGGGTCGGAATACACCCATTTGACAAAATCAAACGCGGCTTGTTGCTGCTCTTTCGTGGCCGAAGCGTAAATGACCAACCCTTTTGTATCGGCGAACGTTTTCGACTGCGACGGGTCCATGCCATCGGGCACAGGCGGCATCGACAACACGTATTTCTCGTTAAACTTCATTTCCGGGAACTTCTCGGCCCAATACGGGAACGTCCACGGCCCTAAATCGGACATCACGGATGTACCGCTTTCAAACGGGTCTTTCGTCTCTTTCGTCAACACGAGCTTGTTTTTGCTTAAATCAGCGAAGAACTGGAGCGTCTTCACACCCGCGTCACGATCCGCACTCAACTTGTTCCCATCGATGAAATGCGTCCCATTCGACGCCGCATTGTAAATCATGAAGAAGTCAAACCATCTCGCCCACCACGTCGGCTTGGCCAAGTCGGCTCTCGCCCATAGAAACTTGTTCGGATATTTTTCTTTCAGCTTTTTGCCGACTTCAATGACTTCGCTGTACGTCTTCGGCGGAGCGTTATATCCCAATTCTTTCAGAATATCGATTCGCCACCCAAACAGCATGGCGTTTGAGTAAATCGGCAGCACATATTGATGGCCATCGGCAAATTTCCATGTTGAAATCGTGCTCTTCATTTGCCGCTTGGCGATTAAGTCATCAAACCCTTCAAATTGGTCGAGCGGCACAATCGCCCGGCTGTCCGCCAGCTGCGCGGCAAACCCGCGGGAGATGTTTTCCGAAATGACCGGCGCGTTTCCCGCCGCAATCGCCGACTGAATCCCCGCCTCCGAAGAAGGGCTTTCCGGCATCGGCGATACTTTGATTTTCACGTTTTGATGCTCTTCCATATAGCGATCCGCCATCTTCTTCCAGAATGCTTGCTGCGTCGGGTTCGGCGCCGCCCAAAAATCAATTTGTACGGTCGATCCTCCCTTCTTCTGCCCTTGTTCCTTCTCCGTCTGTCCTTGACAACCTGTTCCAATCACCGCGGCAGCCATCAACAACGCAGCCAGCTTGAACCACTTGCGCTTGTTCATCGTCCATTCCCCCTTGTATGGATGAGCAGTTGATAAAACGCTTACATAAACAAACGCCTCAGAAAACCCTTCCCTTCTCATGACAAATCACTGAGACGGACAACTTTGTCAACTAAAATTAAATGTTTGTAACGATATTTTATCACGTTACAATGACATTATTTCATGGTTTAAATGAATAGTCAACTTCTTTTTGCAGAAAAGACAAGAAAAAATAATGAACGTTGACACAAGGCATTAACTTGACAATTAATATTTGTAACGTTACAATACCGTTCCGTATATAATATATTTTTTTCCGGAGGTTTGCATGTCTTTCATTTTCACAAGGAGGTATACTTGAACTAAAGAAAGCAAGAAACCAAACGCCGCGAAAGCGGAAACAACCTTCAAGATTTCGATGTATACTTGAACTATGGGAAACGAGAAATCGCAATTGTCGCCCTTGTCGGCAAAAAATAGCGAACAAGTGGAGGTAGTGCATGAAAAAACGCGTCACCATGCAAGACATCGCAGATCGACTGAACATTTCCAAAAACTCGGTCTCTCAAGCGCTGCGCGGCAAAGAAGGGGTCAGCGAGGAAACGAGGGAACTTGTGAAGCGCGTGGCCAAAGAAATGGGGTATGAATATCCCGCCTCCCGCGCGAAATCGCGCGGCAAACCGCCGAAACAAATCGCGCTCATCGCCTCCGACCGCACGTTTTCATTGAAATTTTTCGGCGAAATTTATTTAAGCATTGAACAGGAAGCACTGTCACGCGGCATGAAGCTGCACATCCAATCGGTGAACAAAGAGCAAAAAGAACAGCTTCTTTTGCCTTCGTTCATCGAGGAAAAACAAGTCGACGGGGTGATCGTCCTTTCCCATATCAGCACCGAGTACATCCAACAAATCATCGCCACCGGCATCCCGACCGTCCTTGTCGACCATCACCACCCGAACATTCCGGCCGATGCGGTGCTGACGAACAATCGGTTCGGGGCGTATGTCGCCGTCCAGCATCTTCTCGAGCTGAACCATACCGACATCGCGTTTGTCGGCGACGTCAACTACTCGCCGAGCTATCAAGAACGATATGAAGGGTATTTGTTGGCGTTGAAAGACTATGGGGTGAAACCGAACGAGGAGTGGATGTTCTGCCACGCGCAAGAGGACGAGACCGCCATCGCGAGCTACATCCGCGGACTGAAACGGCAGCCGACCGCCTGGTTTTGCGTCAACGACGGGCTTGGCTTCTTCGTCAGCACCGCCCTGCAACAATACGGACTAAAAGTGCCCGATGACGTTTCCGTCTGCAGTTTTGACAACGGCCAGCTGTCGCAAATCGCGACGCCGAAAATCACGACCGTCGACATCGATTTGAAACGTTACGGCAAACGAGCTGTGGAGCTTTTGCGATGGCGGTGGGACAACCCGAACGAACCGTTCCAAGAAGTGTTATTGTCCACAAAGCTGATCAAGCGTGAATCCACGGCGACGAAACAGAAGCGCTAGGGCGGGGCGGCCTTTTGCCCCGCCTGTTTGATGAACGCTGGCGATTCATTTCCCTTCATTCGCAGGCGTCTGATTTCATATTTTCAATTTCCTTCACAGGCAATCCGGTCAGTTCGTGAATCGTTTGCGCATCAAACCCTTTCATCAACATCCGTTTCGCAATTTGCCGTTTTTCTTGTTTGGCTCCTTCTTCCCGCCCTTCGATTTTTCCCTTTTGCTCATAAGAAATGATGAATTCCAACACCTGTTCTTTTTCCTTCGCCTCCATTTGCTCCACCTCGTTTCGCAATTGTTGTTCTTCCTCATCGGACAATTTGACATACGTTTCAAAAAAGCCAATCAGCAGACGCTGCCTTGCCTCGTCTAGCTCGAGACGCACCAACATGCGCAAAAATTGCTTTTTCAGTTCCACTCGTTCATTTTCAATATAGCCCATTTTGCCAAGCAACGCAGCCGCCACCGGATTGTCGGTGCGGAGAAACTGGCGCCAGTTTTGCTTGCGCAGCTCCACAGAGAAAAAGTGAAAGTCAAGCACATCACCAAACGGAAAAGAGAGCGTGAACGAGGAGGGTTCGTTGCGGATGGCATCATAGCTGAAGACAGCAATCGGAATGATCGGCGTGCGGTATTTCTCAAACAAGCGTCTGAAGTAAAGAAACATTCGCTCCGGAAAGGACGATTGGATATATGACTGATTTTCCACGTGAACAATGATCACCCCATCTTCCCCTTTGAACTTCGTTTTCACCAGCAAGTCTACCCGATACTTCTCCCCAGCCGTTACGTCCGTAAACAACTCTTCGGACAAAAACGACAAACGGCTGAAATCGATATGCTCGTGCATATCCGGGAAAAAGAGAAGCACAAATTCCTCAAAAAACGTCTGCAGCAGCTCCTTGAACAACCGGTCGTGATCGATCGCCATACATTCACCTCACATGAATAGGTTTCGTATTTTCTTTTTCGACACCATCAGGCAAAATCCTGTCCATGGCACAAAAAATGGCCGTCTCGTTTCGAGAAGAGACAACCAAGACACCAGCTACAAATGTGCAGTCTTCTCCGTTTCACCACTTGCACGCGCGACACCGAAGCAGGGCGACTTTACCACATCCCCGCCTTTCTTCCGCCCCCCACCGCCTTCGCCCGGCGGAAGCGGGCGCTCATGTCATCCATCCCCCCGCTGCCAAACATCACACCAACGACGATGAACAGAAACCCAGCCAGCTGCATCCACGAAATCGGCTCGCCAAGCAGCCAATGCGCCCCGAGCAGCGAAAAGAGCGGATTGAGGTTGATGAACACCGCTGATTCCGCAGGGCCGAGGTGCTGCACCGCTTGGTTGTAAAACATATGGCCGAGCGCCGTCGCCAAAACGGCCGACGCGAGGAAAATCATCCAAAGCGCAAGCGTCCCGTCCTTCAAACTCGCCATCCCGCGCGGCTCGAGGACGAGGCTTAAGACAAACAGCCAAAGCGACCCAAAAACAAGCATCCACCCGGTCATCACCCGCGCCTCGACCGTCGCTTTTTTGATCAGAATGAAGCTGATCCCTTGCGCCAAGACGGCCAAAAAGACATACACATCCCCGATGGACAAATGGCCGAGGCCGCCGTCGCCGTTCGCGACGACAAACACGACGCCAAAAAACCCGAGCGCGATGCCAAGCAAACGAAACAACGTCGGCCGCTGGCCCAAAAACACGATCGCCAACAGCGCCGTCACAAGCGGTACGAGCCCTAAAACAAGACCCGCATTCACCGCCGTTGTCTTCGTCAACCCAACGGCAAGGAAAAAGTGGTGGGCGACGACGCTAAACAAAGCGGCCAAGCCGATCTGCTTCGCCTCATTCCAACCGACTTTTTGAAGCTTGCCGATCCCCCATAAAAACAAAAGCACGACCAACCCGGCCGTTAGAATGCGCAGCGCCGTCAACGCGACGGGCGAAAAATGCTCTACAAGAATTTTTAACGCCGTCACGTTCAATCCCCAAGCAACCATGATGGCGACCAGCAGCGCATAAATGGATGATTTCCGCATCGTTCTCTACCTCTCCTGCATACTCTGTTTTCAGCCGAATGCCAAAGGAAAAACGGAGCCGATCTACGCTCCGCTTGGCCAGATATGCCTGAAAAAGCTTCCTTCAAGCAAGGACACCCGTTCCACTTCTTTCCGTCCTTCTCTTGCCATTTATTTTACTACACCACCGCCCGTTTTTTGACTAAAATGCACTTGGCGCATTCCCATATCTCCCGCCATCTCAGCATATCATCATAACAAGGAGAGGAGAGAGGCTGATGTTCCCACGCTACCGACAAAAGAAGATCGCCGCAAGGACAGCTGTTCTCGTTTTGGTCCTCGCCGCCGTTTGCGCCATCGTGCTGTCATTCGTTCTTTCGAGCGAACGCCGCGATGCAAGGCAAGTCGTCGAAACGTTTTACCACTACGAACAAGCAGGGGATTTTGGCAGCTCGTGGGAGCTGTTTCACCCGCTGATGAAAAAGAAATTCCCAAAAGACGTCTACATCCAACGCCGCGCTCACGTATTCATGCAGGACTTTGGCGTCGAAACATTTGCATACTGCGTTTTCCTTATTCGTTTGGCAACCTTATTGGGATCTTCTCATACACTAATTTATCATGTACCGAAGCTGTTTTCTCCGTCCAGCGAAAAAAGGAGCGACATGGGATGTACAAACATATCGTCAAACGCGGGGAAACGATCGCCTCCATCGCCCGTGACTACCGCACGTCAGTCGAGGCATTGCTTCGCGCCAATGGCTTCACCGCCGCATCCGTCATCTTCCCAGGGCAGGAGATCGTCATCCCCCACCTTCCGCCGAAAGGATCGATTCCCTACACGATCCATATTTCCATCAGCCGCCGGCAATTGACATTGAAATATAAAGGGCGAACGATCCGCACGTATCCGATCGGCGTCGGCAAAATGGTCACCGCCACACCCGTCGGCGATTTTGTCATCGTCAACCGCCAGCCGAACCCCGGCGGGCCGTTTGGCGCGATGTGGTTAAGCTTGTCCAAACTCCATTACGGCATCCACGGCACGAACGACCCGTCCTCGATCGGCAAATACGTATCAAAAGGATGCATCCGCATGCACAACAAAGACGTGCTCGAACTCGCTTCGATCGTCCCGAATGGAACGGAAGTGTTCATCCGGCCGTGAAGGCAAAATAGCGTTATTCATCAAGCGAATTCGCCAAAGTCGATGAACCGAAAAGTGTTTTTACCCGCTTGCGGAACTCTGTTTCGACCAGGGTTCCATTTTCATGAAAATGTCATCCGCTCTCACCGGATGAACAACATGTTTCCGCTCCCGATGGCAGCTGACAACCGGTCGGGCAAGTAGTATAATTTAGGTAAAAAGCGAATGGAGTGGAGACGATGGCAGGCGGGATCTCGCATCACGCCAAGGACATCTTGTTCAAGTCACTCAGCGCATTGTACCAAAACCAAGCCCTCGATGTATACGGACTTCACGGACTCCCGCGGATCAAAGCATTGCTTCCAACCGAATTTCCGTCCGTACGGGCGGATGAAAGACGCGCCGATACCGTATTTCTTCTCGAAGACGATTCCATTCTTCTCCTTGAGTATGAAAGCAACGAACGATTCATTGACAACCATTTGAAGTATCTTGATTATGCCTGCCGGATGCTTCACACATACTACCAACAGGAAAAACGAATCCGGCCGATCCGCATCGTCGTCCTTTACACAAGCGATGTCACAAGCGCCCGCGAACAGCTTGACGCCGGAGATGTGTTCCTTTCCTCCAAAGCGGTGCTGCTTGGTGAATTCAACGGGGATGCGATTTTCCATGCCATCGAAGAAAAAGTCCGCAACGGCGAACCGCTCACCCCGGAAGAAACGATGAAGCTCATCCTCGTGCCGCTCATGCACACCCGCTTCGACCGGCAAACGATGATCGAAAAAACGATCGAGCTGGTCAAAACGATCGACGACGAACCGAAACAGCTGCACATCATCGCCGGCGTGCTGACCGCCACGGACAAATTCATCGACCGATCATACGCCGAAAAAATAAAGGAGTGGATCAAAATGAACAAAGTGTTCCGTCTGTTAGTCGAAGAACTCGAACAAGAAAAAGAAGAAATGTTGAAGAAAGTGATGCAGGAAAAAGAACAAGCGGTGCAAAGAGCGATGCAGGAAAAAGAACAAGCGATCAAGCAAACCGAAAAACGGAAGGCCATTGAAATCGCAAAAAATTTGCTTGACGTCCTGCCCATTCACGAGATCGCCAAACGAACCGGGCTGACCGTCGCCGAAGTCGCCGATTTAGCGAAGGAAATGGACAAATAGGCAGCGCAAAAGAGCCGCGGCGGAGTGCGCGGCTCTTTTCATCACGAATGGCGGACATTCGCCAATTGCACCGCCAGTTCTTCTGCGAATCTGCCCAACTCACCAAACACACTCCATAGAACTTCCTTCCATGATCTTTTCCCACAAGATGTTCATTGTTTCATTTCGGCGCTCCTTTTTCTATGGCGTTTCAAGTTTTTCCAATTGGATAAACACTGTTGGGGCAGCAGTATTCCCCCCTTAAATTACCGTCCTTTCTAGCATCATGAAGAACTATATACAGGCAACGAAAGCGTTTAACATATCCTTGACAGGAAAGTGGCTTGTCCATTTTCGACTGTCGAAAGTAAAGGGGCAACGCACCCGTTATTTCGTTCTCTCCAAAGAAAGCTTGCGATACAAGGGGGCATTGAAAAAACACAAATGAGGCATCTACGGAGATTTCGCAATTTGAGGCGCATGAAAAACCAAACAATCATCATGAAGCGGAAACTCAACCCCTTTTGCTATAGAGAGACAGAGCTTCCAAATCAATAATCGCTCCGATATAGAGAAGGCAATCGAGCCCGATAATGGCATCTAACTCAACACCGTACTCCATCGCTCCCAGTTCTACTTCAAAATGCTTGATTCGGATCGATCCGATCATCACCTCATCTACCGTCTTTGCATAAACAAACTCCGTTCCCCCTACCCCGCTAATTCGATAAATGACGTCATGCTCTTCCGGAACAATCCCGATCTTTGCGGCCTGATCTGCAGAGACGATCGTCCCTGTTGATCCAGTATCAACCAACGACCTGCTGAACTCAATTGTCTTCCCTCGATGTGTGAGCCGCAATGCCGTGAGCAACAACCCGTCCTCTAGATAAAGCGGCATCATCCCCTCCACACCCCTGTCCATCTCCGTTCGGAAATATTGATTTCTTTCCGATTCGTGTGAAGAACGTACAATTCTCGATGAGGAATTTCTTTATGAAGCCGCTTATATGCTCTCATGGCTTCCATTGGATCAGAAAAGGCTTCGATCGGAACAACCTGATTTAAAATCCGTTTGTTGTCCTCATTCGTATAAGCATCCACCACTTCGATCAACACCCAACGGTTCGGAAACGCTTGGCAAATGTCTTCCCATTTCATTCTGTTTTCCTCCTCACTTTATTATCCCACCCCATATATGTCTAGTATAACGCAGATTGCGCCCATCACCCTACATCAACGTCGAAAACCAGTTCCCTAAAAGAGTGCCGATATAGTTCTCTATTATATAACCGAGTGTGCCAACAACTAAAACCGGAGCAACCAAGTTTCTCCATCCTTTCGCAATGGCTAATGCAGCTGCCGTAGTCGAACCGCCGATATTCGCATTGCTCACCAACAAGATATCCTCCAAATCATAGTTAAAAAGCTTTCCAAACACGACCCAAGTTCGACAGTGACTAGGCAAACAAAATGCCTCTCATCCCTTGATGCAAAAGGGACGAAAGGCATTTGGGCATACTTCGGGCGTGTATCTAGGTGAGAGGATGAATGCCTAGGATCTTCGGAGGAGGCTCCAGTCCTAGAGCCGCAAAGAGTTGAGCCTGTTTGGCCGTCAGTTCGGTCCGCTGATACAGGTCACCGTTTTTGGAAGAAAAATGTCCAAGCATAAGACGCATACATTCGTCTCTTACTTTTGGCCAGACGTTCCAAAACAGCGCGATCCACCTCGTCTTCGCGCCCAAACGAATCAATCACCTTCGTTTTCGCCTATTTGGCCTTCGGATCCCATTCGTTGTGAGCAAGCTGGAGATAAGCAACGGTTGTTCCATCCTTGTTTTTGCGTGTGACTCGTCGTATGTACATGCCTATATTATAACGTATACACTTTATTTTTAAAAGAAAAAATTAATAAATCGTGTTCCTATGAAATTCGACGTTTTTTCCTAGGATCCGCATCGCGAAATCCTTGATATAACAGCATTTTAGCCATTTCCATTTGCCTAAAATGACCTCAAAACTGTCGAACTCGGGCTGAAAATACAACAACAAAATAAAATCAAAACTTTTTCCGGTTTGTTTCGCTATATTCCTTAACTTTTCGCTCACTGAAGCAGATATATTTTTCACACTCCTCACTACACAAGCACCTCTAAATATTTTAATAAAACCGTCTTCACACGCATTTGCTCGGCACACTCCACCAGTTTGTTTATATTTTTTTCTGGGCTTCTCAAGTAATTCCGCAATCCCTTCTTCATTACATCAATCCCCACTTTTTCCCTGTAGCGAATCATATCACAAATTGTTTTCTCACGACTGTAAATGCTTATTTTATGTCCACCGATCTCCATTTCTTCAACTCCATATTCAAACTGTTTTTTTGAAAAGTAGAAAACCTTGATTGGTGGATAATCAGGCAAGCTTGGCTTCCGTGACGTTCTCTCGATCGCCATGTGGTACTCCCAAGGGTTGTACGTTGTCAACTCGTACAGGGACAACGCTGACAAAAGACAAAGGACGCCGTTCGGAACTAATTTCGATACTTCAACCACATCCCCATGTTGGTCATTTCCCCATTCCACATAACGGTAAAGCCCCCGTTTGATTCTAACGATTTTTCCCTCCTCCTTCAACTTTCGGATATAATAATGACTCACACCTTCTTTGGTTAAGTCCTCTGTTTTGGCAAATCCCTTTTGACGCATGAAAACATCTTCGATGATCTCATTTACTTCTTTATTCATTGACATCACACTCTTTTCACCTAAGAGTCGGCAGTTACGATTTTCTGCAAACCTTTACTAAATCTATTCGTTATGATCTTTCATATCCCTTCTTTTAATTTTATGTATGCACTTATTATTTTATGCAGACGTTTAGTAAAATACATCTATGTCTAATTTAACGAATCAGCTAGGACTTTACGGAATTTTTCTCCCCACTTCGAACGTTTGCTATATAGACGCCATGCCGAAAAAAACTCGGCATCATCGGAAGGATGAAAATACTTTTTGACGAATGTTTTAGGTTCATACATTTTAGAATTTACGTATTTTCAGGATAGATGCAATTTAAAGCTTTAACATTTGCGGCTTTTACCGAGCATTTGATCGACTGCCGAGCGACCGAACAACGCCGCTTTATTCCATGGCCACTGCTATCATGAACCTACAGATCAATTCACACACTGAATATTCAGATAAATAAAACCAAAAACAAACAACCATCCCACCAAAGAACGGCTTGACTTTCATGACCCGCTCCGCTGACGCCACCTCCACACGCTCGCGATGATTTGCTCGAGCGAAGATTCCGCTTTCCAGCCGAGTTCGTTATCAATTTTTCCGACGCGGCGCCGAGCTACACGGGGTCGCCCGGGCGGCGAGCGGTGTCAACCTTACGAACCACTGTCTTTAAACACTTGCTTTAACTGCCGTATCAGTTCCTGCACCATATCCTTCGCCGTCATATGAACCGCCATCTCCCCGCGTTGGCACGCTTCCAGCAAAATATGTTTCAATTGCTCCGTCTCCAAAAGCCCGCGTTGATTCGCCTTCATCATCTTCACCCTCCTGATCACAAAACATGCCTCCCGCGGCTTTGGTGCCACAGGAGGCTTGTCCGTTATAGCCGTTTCAAAGCGCGCAAGATCACGTCAATCACGCGCTGTTGTTCTTCGACGGTCATGCTTGATCCCGACGGCAGACAAAGGCCGTTGGCAAACAGCTCATCCGACACGCTCCAACCTTCCTCGTGCTGGTAATACCGCACCCCAGCAAACAGCGGCTGCAAATGCAGCGGCTTCCACACCGGACGGGCTTCGATGTTTTCCTCCGCGAGTGCGTTGATGATCTCCATCGGCGTCACGCCAAGCGCCTCTTGATCGATCGTCAACGTTGTCAGCCAGCGGTTGGACATCGTCCCTTCAAGTTCGGGCATGAAGTGAACTCCTTCGATATCCCCCAACGCCTGCACGTAACGGTCAAAAATCGCTCGTCTCGCTTTCACCCGCTCGTCCAACACTTCCAATTGCGCCCGGCCGATTCCCGCAACGATATTGCTCATGCGATAGTTGTAGCCCATTTGGCTATGCTGGTAATGCGGGGCCGGGTCGCGCGCCTGGGTCGCCAAAAAGCGGGCTTTTTGCAGTGCGTCGATGTCATCGGAGACAAGCATTCCCCCCGCCGGATGTCGTAATGATTTTATTGCCGTTGAACGAGTAAATGCCAAACTTCCCAAACGTACCGCTCTTCTTCCCCTTGTACGTCGAACCGAGCGACTCGGCCGCATCTTCAACGACAGGCACGCCGTAGCGGCCACAAATCGCCAAAATCTCATCCATTTTCGCGCTTTGGCCGTACAAGTTCACGACGACAACCGCCTTCGGCAACTTCCCTTCCTGCCTTGCCGCATCCATCGCCCGCTCCAACGCCCGTGGAGACATATTCCACGTCTCCGGCTCCGAGTCGATGAACACGGGCTCGGCCCCTTGATACAAAATCGGATTCGCGCTCGCCACAAACGTCAACGAGGAACAGAACACCACATCCCCCGTCCGACACCAAGCAACCGCAACGCCAAATGAATCGCCGCCGTCCCCGAACTAACGGCGGCCGCACCTTTTGAACCCACATACGCCGCCAACTCTTTCTCAAACGCATCGACATTCGGCCCAAGAGGGGCAATCCAGTTCGTTTCAAACGCTTCATTGATATACTTTTGTTCGTTCCCGCTCATGTGGGGAGGGGAAAGGTAAATTCGCGGTTTGTTCGTCATTCTCTGTCATCCCTTATGTTTTGAAATTAACCATCCATATGGTGCCGCTAATCTAAAAATCTCGTTGGACATCCGACCGCTTTCTTGAAATCAGGAATATCGCGTATGACCGTTGAACCCGCACCAATCACACACCACTTGCCTACTTTGATTCCCGGTATAATGGTGGCAGACGCCCCGATATGAGTCCCTTCTCCAATTGCGACATTCCCTGTCAACGTTGCATTCGGGGAAATATGGGCATAATCCCCGATGCGGTTGTCATGTTCTATAATCGCACCTGTATTAATAATAACGTGTTTCCCAATTTCCGCATGGGCATTGATCACACAGTTTGGCATCACAACCGTGCCCTCCCCAATCCGAGCCGAAGGGCTAATGACTGCGGAGGGGTGAATTAACGTCCCAAATTTTTCATGATCCACCTGAATGCGCCTGACGATTTCAGCTCGCACGCGGTTGTTTCCAATCGCGATGATCAGCTTCATACTCGGATTTCTGCCAATCATCGTACAAACAGCAGAAATAGGGCCATATACAATCCCATTTCGCTCATGCATTTCTTGATATTTATCATCTAAAATCGCCGCGATCTGATAGCAACCATCAGCAACAATCATGTCTTGAATGACCTTGCTGTGGCCCCCTTCACCGATCACAACAATCGGATTCATGTCCATCATCCACTCTTTTGTTCTTTAGCGCCTGTAAACTTTTCCATCGTGACATGTCCTTGATGGCTGATCCCCTTAGACTTAAGCACCTTCCAGACAGTCAAAAAAAAGAATTTTTACATCCAACCAAAACGACTGATGGTCCACATACCAAACATCCAGCTGAAACTTCTCTTCCCACGAAATCGCATTGCGCCCGTTCACCTGCGCCCATCCTGTAATCCCGGGCTTCACTTCATGACGGCGGGCTTGTTCGGGCGTATACAGTTCCAAATATTCCATCAGTAATGGCCTTGGGCCGACCAAGCTAAGATCGCCTTTTAACACATTAAACAGCTGTGGCAGCTCATCGAGACTATACTTCCGCAAAAACCGCCCAAACGGAGTCAATCTCATATGATCCGGAAGCAGCTCTCCGTTCTCATCCCATTCATCCGTCATTGTTCGAAACTTGTACAAATAAAACGGTTTGCCGTGCAACCCGGGGCGTTGTTGTTTAAAAAGAATGGGAGAACCTAGCTTCCAACGAACCAAAATGGCCGTTAGCGCCATAATAGGT
>NZ_BCQG01000046.1 GCF_001544315.1 Geobacillus jurassicus NBRC 107829 | reverse complement strand
AGGCTGATGGGGAAGGAGATTCAAAGTACACTGACACTATACTTTCCATGGTTAAGAAAGCTGATTGGTCCGATTCTTGTTCTCGTAGGCTTGTATTTGTTAGGGCTTTTTAAAATGTATTGGAATGTCACTTTGTTCAGAGTGCCGGAGAGATGGACAAAAGGAAAAATCGGTTCGTTTTTCATGGGATTTGGCTTTTCGTTGGCTTTTTGTCCAACGATGTTTGTTCTATTTTTTGTTACTCTAATGCCTCTCGTATACTCAACGTCTTATGGAGTGTTGTTGCCGAGCGTCTTTGCCGTCGGAACTTCTGTACCGGTTATTTTATTCATCCTCATCCTTTGGTACTTAGGATTGAGCGGTACTGTCATGAAAAAAGGAAGACGGGTAGGGAAGCTCATTCAGCAAACCGCTGGAATTGTGATGGTATTGCTTGGCGTGTTAGATACCATCACTTATTGGTTTTAAAGAAGATGATGCAGTAACAATGTTTGGAAGAACGTTTCAAGATGGTTAGGGTGATGTAGTTATAGTTGTATTTTTTTAGTCGCAAAGAAGAATCCTTTCTAATACCGATAGAAATATGAATTTTGGGGGAATGTATATTGCAATTCGGCAATATAGTCGTTCAGGGCGAAAATCTTTTGCTTATCAGCGGCTTATTGATAAGTTATGTCATGTTTTATTATGGTATTAAAGTATTAAAAATAGAACGAAACATCATGGATTTAATTTTTAACAGTTTTATTAACGGTGTACTCATTTGGAAATTTAGTTATGTCGTTTTACATCCGAATTCAGTTTTACAAAATCCGATGACAATCCTTTATTTTAACGGGGGATATGTTGGCATTAGTATGGCGATTGTTTTTATCACGGTCTATACTTGGTTATATGTAAAAAAGCAGAATATTCCTGTGGTTTCTTATACGCGGGCAATGGTTCCAGCATATTTTGGCTATTTTAGCACCTTTGCATGGATCCGAGTAATGGAAAATTCCCAAAATTATTTCATCATTTTGCAAGCAATAGCAGCGATTTGTTTTTTTATAGTAGCATCACGAGTCAAAGCTCAAAAAACTTTATTGCAACTTCTTATATGGTTCCATCTCATTCAATTCGAACTAGCCCTGTATAAAAAATATTTTGTAAATACAGGAATCGTATCAAAAGAAGTATGGTTGTATGGATCTCTCGTTATCGTTTTTATATGTATTTCATATTGGTTAGAGAGGCGAGAAAGAGAAGAAGTTCTTGAGGAGAGGAATAAAGGACGGGGAAGGACGGCTAATCAACTGGCTTTAGGTGTGATGGTGGTAAGTATTGCTGTATCTTCTATTTTTAACAGTCAACATGAAGTGGGAAAAGTTAAATCAAAATCGGTTCTATCTACTTCATTGGATTCGGGAAAAATCGGTACGAATAAAGGAGAAATTGCCCTAGATTTTGAATTGCGTTCAATTACAGGCGACAACATACAATTGTCTGATTTGCGTGGAAAAACGGTGATATTGAATTTTTGGGCTACTTGGTGTCCGCCTTGCAGAGCTGAAATGCCGGAAATGCAAAAGTTCTACGAAAACAATAAAGATAGCAATGTAGAAATTTTGGCAGTCAACTTGACGAATAGCGAAAGAGGTTCTAATGCGGTGAGCGATTTTGTGGAAGCGAAAGGGATCACATTTAAAGTTGTGCTTGATGAGCAAGGAGACATTGGAAATCTATATGGCGCAATAACGATTCCTACCTCGTATATCATTGATAAAAATGGAGTTATCAGAAATAAATATATAGGTCCTATGTCTTATGAAACGATGGATCGCATGATTTCAGGAATTCAATAAAAGGTAAATGATGGTTCCTGCTGAGTGGAAGTGACAGGAATTGTGACTATCCACTCAGTAGGATATTTTTGATATTAAAAACCTGTGAATCCTCCAAACAAATCGGTAAAAAAGATGATAATCTTTGTCATCCAATCAAAAAACAGCATAATTCCCATGATAACCATCAGAATTCCCCCGACTCTGACGATGACAGTGTTATATTTTTTTATCCAATTTAACTTGCCGATAAAAAACGACATGATGAAAAAAGGTGCGGCAAACCCTAATACATAGGCGAACGTATATAACATGGCTGCACTCGGTTTGGTAGCCGCCAACGCGATCACTGATACAAGAATTGGACCTGTGCAGGGAGTCCAGCCCGCAGCGAATCCTATGCCAATTAAAATTGTGAATTTTTTGTGGAAAGCGGGTTTTTTCCTGCACAGGTATTGATTACGGTTTTGTGGTGAACATGATTTGTATAAGGTATCTCTGTTGCGTTTTATACCCATTACCGGTATAATGTAATTAAAAGAGGTGATGTTTGATGAACCATTATGAAGATCATAATATGGATAAAAAAATGGTTCCACGAACGGAACAGGAAATCGAAAGCATCATCAAGCGCTTGAAGCGCATTGAAGGACAAGTGCGCGGTGTGCAAAAAATGGTGGAGGACAATCGTTATTGTATTGATATTTTAGTGCAAATTTCAGCGATCACGGCAGCGTTAAATAAAGTAGGATTGAACTTGTTAGAACGTCATGTCAGCCATTGTGTGTCTAAAGCGATCCGCGAAGGGAGCGGGGACGAATCGATTCGCGAATTAATGGATGTCATTAAGCAATTCTCAAAGTAAGGGAGGAAAAGATGGATGAGTGAACAAAGAACTGTGACAATGAAGGTGACCGGCATGACATGCGCCGCGTGCGCCAATCGGATTGAGAAAGTATTGAATAAGATGGATGGCGTAGAAGCCAATGTCAATTTGGCAATGGAAAAAGCAACGATTAAATATGATCCATCAAAACAAACGATCGCCGATATCGAAACGAAAATTGAGAATTTGGGGTATGGCGTTGCGACGGAAAAAGTGACGCTTGATATTGAAGGAATGACATGTGCGGCCTGTGCGACGCGGATTGAAAAAGGGTTAAATCGGATGGAAGGTGTGACAAGCGCTGCTGTCAACTTGGCGACAAACAGCGCGGTGGTCGAATACAAGGAGGGTGTTACATCTGTCGAAGACATTTTAGAGAAAATCAAAAAGCTTGGGTACAGGGGGCAAATTCGAAACGAAGAACAAAAAGATGCCGGGCGGAAAGAAGAGCAGTTGAAACAGAAGCAGCGGCGACTCGCCATTTCGATCCTCTTATCGTTGCCGCTGCTTTATACGATGCTTGCCCATATGCCGTTTGCTATTGGTTTGCCGATGCCGCAGCTCTTGATGAATCCGTGGTTTCAGCTTCTTTTAGCTACACCTGTTCAGTTCTACATCGGCGGTCCTTTCTATGTAGGGGCGTACCGGGCGTTGCGAAACAAGAGCGCCAACATGGACGTCCTCGTGGCGCTGGGGACATCGGCCGCGTACGTTTACAGCTTGTATGAAGCGTTGCGAACGCTTGGGAATCCTCAATATATGCCAAGGTTGTATTTTGAAACGAGCGCCGTCTTGATTACGCTTGTGCTTGTCGGAAAATACTTTGAAGCTCTTGCAAAAGGGCGAACAACAGAAGCCATTTCTAAGCTGTTGAGCTTGCAGGCAAAAGAAGCTACTGTCATCCGTAATGGGGAAGAAATAAAAGTTCCGCTCGAGGAAGTGGTGATCGGCGATACGATCCTTGTCAAGCCAGGTGAAAAAATCCCGGTGGACGGTACGGTCATCGCCGGCGCATCCTCCGTAGACGAATCGATGATTACCGGTGAATCAATTCCGGTTGATAAGAAGGAAGGCGACTATGTGATCGGGGCGACCATTAATACAAATGGTGTACTGACCATTCGAGCAGAAAAAGTAGGGAAAGATACAGCACTTGCCAATATCATTAAAATCGTCGAAGAGGCGCAAGGTTCGAAAGCTCCGATTCAGCGGATGGCGGATGTCCTGGCGGGTATTTTCGTACCAATTGTTGTAGGAATTGCGGTTGTTGCATTTATGATCTGGTACTTCTTTGCTGCGCCGGGCGATTTGGCGAAAGCGCTTGAGGCGGCCATCGCCGTTCTTGTCATCGCGTGCCCTTGTGCGCTCGGTTTGGCCACACCGACATCGATTATGGTCGGCACCGGCAAAGGGGCAGAACAGGGAATTCTCTTTAAAGGAGGTGAGTACCTAGAGGGAACGCATAAAATCAATGCAGTATTACTCGATAAAACAGGAACGGTGACAAAAGGAAAACCGGAAGTCACCGATGTGCTGGCCTTCCGAGAGGACATGCTCGATTATGCGGTTTCCGCCGAGAGCGCTTCGGAGCATCCGCTGGCTCATGCGATTGTTGAATACGGGAAGAAACAGGCGATTTCGCCAAAAACGTTGGAACGCTTTTCCGCCATTACCGGCCACGGAATTGAAGCTGTTGTTGACGGAAAAAACGTCCTTGTTGGAACGCGAAAACTGATGAAGGAACGTTCTGTAGAGATTTCCGTGCACGAAGACAAAATGGTAGAACTTGAAAAACAAGGAAAAACTGCTATGCTTGTGGCCATCGATGGAGAGCTTGCCGGCATCATTGCGGTCGCGGATACGGTGAAAGAAAGCTCTAAAGAAGCGATTCAAACATTAAAACAAATGGGCATCGATGTATATATGGCGACAGGGGACAATCAGCGGACGGCTGAAGCGATCGCCAATGAAGTAGGCATTGAGCATGTGTACGCCGAGGTGCTCCCGGAAGACAAAGCGAACATCGTCGAGGAATTGCAGCAACAAGGGAAACGAGTGGCGATGGTCGGCGATGGGATTAACGATGCGCCGGCTTTGGCAAAAGCGGATATTGGGATGGCGATTGGCACGGGAGCCGACGTCGCCATCGAGACAGCTGATGTGACCTTGGTCGGCGGCGATTTACGCCATATCCCGAAAGCCATTGAGTTGAGCCGCCAAACGATGAAAAACATTCGGCAAAATCTGTTCTGGGCTTTGTTCTATAATACAGTTGGCATTCCTGTAGCCGCTGCTGGGTTATTGGAACCATGGATCGCTGGGGCAGCGATGGCATTTAGCTCTGTATCGGTTGTGACAAACGCGCTTCGTTTGAAACGCGTGAAAATATAAAAATTTTAAGGAGGAATGGATGATGACGATTACATTACAAGTACAAGGAATGACATGCGGACATTGCAAAGCGGCTGTGACGAATGCACTTCAAGCGTTGGATGGCGTCAACCGTGTAGAGGTGCATTTGCAAGAAGGTACGGTTGATGTGGATTATGATGAAACAAAGGTCAGCGTAGAAAAACTGAAAGAAGCGATTGAAGAGCAAGGGTATGATGTGAAGTAACATAAAGAGGGTGTCCCCAAAATGATGGGACACTCTTCTTTTTAAGGAGTGCTAAGTATGCAGAGAGAGCCTAGCGTTTTTTACAAGATATTCTGGCTGCTGCAGAAAAAATTGAGAAGTAAAAACCCCCTCCAGCATTTTTATTGGAGGGGGTTCCCTTTCTTATTCACCTTTATTGGTTGTGTCATTCGGATCTGGAGTATAGTCCGATTTGTAATCGGCATATTTGACTTCAGTAACCATTCCCGCTGAGGCATGGTGCAAGTCATGGCAATGGAACATCCAATTTCCCGGATTATCCGCTTTAAATGCGACGACATATTCTTCACCAGGGTTTACATTTAAGGAATCCTTAATCAATGGAGAGCCTGTGACTGGCTTGCCGTTTTTGCTTAACACTTGGAAGAAATGTCCGTGTAAATGCATCGGATGGACATCCATCGGTGAATTGTTCACTATTTTTACTTTTACTAAATCTCCTGTCTTCACATTGATCGGCGCCGTGTCAGGATACGTTTTCCCATTAATCGTGAAAATCATGCCATTTTTGCCCATGGCCGTTCCTAAATCCATTGTGTACTCTACATCATATTTTTGGTCTAACGTAAATGGACCTGTTTCATATTTTCCATATGTTGTCATATCCACGACAGGGAGGTTTTCTTTTGCATTTGCTTTGTCCGTATTGTTTGCTTGTCCTTCGTATTGAATTTTCACTTTCATGCCATCGGTACCTTTCATATTGCCGTGACATTCTAGTAACCATTCACCCGGGTTATTGGCGATAAACTCAATGTCGTAGCGCTCACCCGGAGCGATATTCAACAGTTCATCTTTGATTGGTTGCGGGTTCTTTAACGGTTGCCCGTCTGTTGCGACAATTTTAAACTCATGTCCATGCAAATGAAGCTTGTGGGACATGTACCCTGCATTGACAAGACGAAGTCGCACTTTTTCGCCTTTTTTCACTTTTAACGGTTCAATAGCCGCTCCGCTTTTTCCGTTAATCGTGAAAAGATCGTACATATTCATGTTATGTCCCATGTTGCTCATATCCATTTGTTGATGATCAGAGCTATTTCCATTATTCATATTACTATGATCCATGCCGCTCATATCCATATTTCCGTTCATATTCATATTGTTTTCGTTTTCCGCATTCGGATTGCTCATCCATTCATCTAATACAAGCGTGTAATCTCGATCGACTTTTTCTTCATTTTTCGGTTCTACAATCAACGTGCCGTACAATCCTTTGTCCACTTGCTCTGCGCTTTTTTGATGGGAATGATACCAATACGTCCCCGGCACGGTTGCGGTAAATTCATACGTAAACGTTTCACCCGGTTTAATGGCGTCCATTGTGACACCCGGTACTCCATCTTGATTATTTGGAACAGGATAGCCGTGCCAGTGAATGGTAACCGGTTCTGGCAATTCATTTTTTAACACAACTTTCACTTTTTCCCCTTGCTTCACGCGGATTTGTGCACCAGGCACGGATCCATTATACGTGTATACCGGGAGCTTGACTTGATCATTGATGGGTAATAATGCTTCCTTCGCAGTAAGGTGAATTTCTTTCCCAGATAATACTTCTGTATTGGTTGCTAAAGGCAATTGCTGCTTGCTCGTTTCTGCGGAAGTATTTTCTTTTTTCATATTCATGTTGGACATGTCATGTCCCTGCATTGAAGATGGATTTGAGCAAGCTGCGCCAATCGCTACTACTCCTGCGAAAATGGCGCCAAGCAGCCATTTCTTCATGTCGTTTTCCCTCCTTAAGCTTGTAGTGCGAGATGCAACTATATGATAAAAAATAGATGTGCAAAATGTATGGAGAAAATCGAGAGACTGCAATGTAAAAAAAAAAGCAGGCGATTCGGATTCACCGATGTCTAACGGTGGTAGGTAATCGCTTGCCGTCCCATTTGAACCCAAGCGTCGATAAAGTCTTGTTTCGGCGCTTTTTGGTTTTTGACAGCGGTCAATGGATCATTGAAATAAATATACTGCTCATCATATCCCGTAATGAGCACCGCATGTTCCCGGTACGTGATTTTGATCGGGCCTTGCGGGGTTTGCCATTCCCGAAAGGCAGAGGGAGGAAGAGGACGAAAGGTGGTGTTCGTAATCACCCAAACCGGTGTGCCTTTGGCCAAGTATGTATAGATGATCTCAAACGATTGCCCTGTTAAGTCGACGATTTGGTTTGGCAAGTACCATTCAGCCAACTGCTTGATCGGCTTGTGGTACACGCCGTATCCAGGCTTCGATAACGTATACATATCGCCGACAAACCCTTCATTTGGGTGTCCGTAAAACACTTGGCCATTCCTCACTTGATATGGAGTAGGGTTTTTCTTGATTTGTTTCGCCAACGTCATCTTATCGACGCGAATGCCCGCATGATTCAAGAGCATGGCCAAGCTGGTCACCTCGCATCCTCTTGGCAGTTCCGGAAGCTGAGACAAAAGGGGAGCGTCAATAAGGACGGATGTCCTTAGAATTTGTTTCTTTGAAAGAGCAGCTGATCGATTCGCCTCCTTCGCTTGATTGCTGGGGGGCGGATCGGTTTCTCTGCTGTTTCTTTTCTGTACGAAGGCTTTGATGGCATCGCCTGTCTGGGCCGAGCTTGCATAATAGGATAATGAGGCGGCCAATAGCAAGAAACAGGAAATATACAATCCGAGCGACAGTTTATCCATCCTCCCGTTTAGAGGTCTTCTCAAGAGAACAAAACAAAGGGAAACAATGAGAAAAGTCAAAAAAAGGATAAACGCTAACAAGCCATTCTCAACCCCTTTGTGAAAAGTGGCTGTTTTTATATTAACAAGTAAGTATGCAGAAACTATGAAATTCATACTTTCTCCATATTTTATCGTTAATATATGGGGAAACTGAAAATCTTGCAAGCAGTTTTCCTGAAAAAATGGAAACAGATTGTTTTTGAAACTTGATTTTGTGTACGTTAGAATGAAAGTGTCATTGTATAAATCTTTCTCTTTCTTATGTTAAAGGGTTCATCACCAAAAGATGTACTTGACTTTTAAAGACAAACATGATAGCAATGTTGCTCAAAGAGATGTGTGGTATAAAAAGGAAAAAACGCTGTTTTGGTTTTCTTTATCATGATCGTCTTTCTTTGTCAAGTACACTTTGTGGTGAAGATCCTTTTAAAGAAAAAATGTAATTTTTTTGAAAATTGAACAAAATAGCTTTTGGTGTTGTTTTTGTTCTGTATATACATCGATTCTTCTTAGCAAAGTGGGGGGACAATCATTACTATGTGCGGTTTTATTGGTTGTATTCATGATCGCCCGAGAGCGATTGAGCAAACATGGAAAACAATGTTGATGGAGATGAACCGCCTGATTACCCATCGCGGCCCCGACGATGAGGGGTATTTTTTTGATGAATACGTGAGTTTTGGCTTTCGGCGGCTGAGCATTATTGATCTGGAGACAGGACATCAGCCGCTGTCTTATGAAAACGATCGATATTGGATCATTTTTAACGGGGAAATTTACAACTATATTGAATTGCGGGAAGAGCTGGCGGCGAAAGGATATTCGTTTGCGACGCATTCGGATACCGAGGCGATTGTTGCCCTTTACAGCGCGGAAAAAGAAAAAGCGGTCGAAAAACTGCGCGGGATGTTTGCGTTTGTCATTTGGGACAAGCAAGAGAAAACGGTGTTTGCGGCGCGGGATCCGTTTGGCATTAAGCCATTTTTTTATGCGGAGCAAGCAGGGCGCACATTTTTCGCTTCGGAAAAGAAAAGCATCTTGCTGGCTCTGGGACAGGAAGCGTTGGACTGCGATTCCCTGCAGCATTATTTAACGTTCCAATATGTTCCTGAGCCGATGACGATGTCGGCCGGCATTTACAAGCTGGAGCCGGGTCATTATATCAAGAAAAAAGTCGGGGAACCGCTCATGATTCATCGTTATTGGAAGGCATCCTTCGAGCCCATTCGTCAATCGGAAGAGGAGCTTGTCAAGCAAATCCGCGATGCGCTGTTTGATTCGGTCAGCGTCCATATGCGCAGCGATGTGCCGGTCGGCGCGTTTTTGTCGGGAGGCATTGATTCATCGTTCATCGTCGCCATCGCGAAACAATTCCATCCGCACCTAAAGACGTTTTCTGTCGGGTTTGAGCGGGAAGGGTTCAGCGAAATTGATGTCGCCCAAGAAACGGCGGAGAAGCTTGGGGTGGACAATATTAGCTATGTCATTTCGCCGCAGGAGTATATCGATGAATTGCCGAAAATCATGTGGTATATGGATGATCCGCTGGCTGATCCTGCGGCTGTGCCGTTGTATTTTGTCGCCCGTGAGGCGAGAAAGCATGTCACAGTTGTGCTTTCCGGCGAGGGGGCGGACGAGCTGTTTGGCGGCTACAACATCTACCGCGAACCAGAGTCGTTGCGGCTGTTTGCGCGAATGCCAAGCATCGTAAAAGCCGTGTTGCGGATGATCGCGAAGCTGCTTCCGGACGGGATGAAAGGAAAAAGCTTTTTGGAGCGCGGCACAACACCGCTCGAAGAACGGTATGTCGGCAATGCCAAAATCTATAGCGAAAAGGAAAAAGCGGCGTTGCTCAAAACGTACCAAGAGGGGCGCGAATATACGGCGGTGACGGCTCCTTTTTACCGCGAAACGCTTCATTACCCGCCCGTCAACCGGATGCAGTATATTGACCTTCATACATGGCTAAGGGGTGATATTTTAGTCAAAGCGGATAAAATGACGATGGCCCATTCGCTTGAGCTGCGCGTTCCCTTTTTAGACAAAAAGGTGTTTGACGTCGCGGCCAAAATCGCCCCTGACATGAAAACAGCCAACGGCACGACGAAATATATTTTGCGTAAAGCGGCCGAGGGCATTGTGCCGGATCATGTGTTAAACCGAAAAAAATTAGGGTTCCCGGTGCCGATTCGCCACTGGCTGAAAAACGAAATGTATGACTGGGCGAGACAGCTCATCAACGAAAGCGAGACGGATCATCTGTTCCATAAGGACGTGCTCTATCGGCTGCTGGATGAACATGCCCGCCACAAGGCGGACCATAGCCGCAAGCTGTGGACGGTGTTGGCGTTTATGATTTGGCATCAAGTCTATGTGGAAAAGAAGTATGATTTTGTCCGATCCATGCAAAACGAGAAACGGTCAGTGTCCGTTTTGGAGGTGTAGCGAGGAAGCGGTCCCGGGCTCAACCGGGACGCTTTTTTATCATCTAAACCGAGAAAACTCTCATTCCTTCCAGTGAAGCGAAAGCGGGGAAACAGGTCCGCTTTGATTTTTAAAACAGGATTTTATGAATGGAATATGAACAAAAAACGATGGTTGGCAGAAGAGAAAATTCCATTCCGCTGCCCTTGCAATTTTCCCGGTTTTGGTATATGCTTGTTCCATTAAGATGCTAAAATACCATATATTGGTTTGATAGTTTTGTTGTACAACTACATATCGTTCTGCCAAGCAATGATCTGGCGATCATGGCTCGAAGAAATGTCTGAAGCCCTCGGTCTTTCCAACTGCGGCGATATTTCACCTGGCACGCCAGCCGGCTCATCACGCCCTCCGAGTAGCTCATCGGACGCATTCCTGCCGTGCCCATGCCTTGTTCCGAAAGCCACTCTTTTTCATGTTTATGTCAAAAAAAGATAAGGGAAATCCCCTATGGGTATATAAATTTGTTACATATACAATGTAATTAAGTTAATTAAAACAAATTTGAAATTCGAATACAAAGGGAGTGATGAATGGTGACGAACGTGTATGATGCAAAAGTAGCCATTGTTGGAGCGGGTTCAGCAGGAATTTCAATCGCAGCGCGGTTGTTGAGAAAAAATCGTCAATTACATGGACAGGTGTTGCTTATTGACCCATCGGATAAACATTACTATCAACCGCTTTGGACGCTCGTTGGTGGCGGGGCAGCCAAAGTGGAAGACTCTGTTCGCGAGCAAGCATCGCTCATCCCAGAGGGAGCAAAATGGCTGAAGGAAGCGGTCGATACATTCTCGCCAGAAAACAATACGTTAGAAACGAAAGAAGGTTCAACGGTTCGTTACGACTATTTAGTTGTAGCTGCCGGAATTGAAATTTATTGGGATCAAATCAAAGGGCTAAAAGAAACAATTGGCAAAAATGGAGTTTGCAGCAACTATTCATATGATTACGTTCAAAGCACATGGGAGAACATTCGCAACTTCCGTGGCGGTACAGCGATTTTTACCCAACCAAGCACACCAGTAAAATGTGGCGGCGCACCACAAAAAATTATGTATCTAGCTGACGATTATTTCCGTCAATCAGGTGTGCGTGAGCATACAAATATCATTTTTGCTTCTGGTTTGCCAAATATTTTCGCTGTGAAACGATATGCTGATACGCTCGAACAAGTCATTCAGCGAAAAAATATTGAGACAAAATATCGTGTGGAGTTAGTTGAAATTGATGGAGATACAAAAAAAGCAACATTTGAACATCTCGATACGAATGAACGCTTTACACTAAGTTTTGATATGATTCACGTCACACCGCCAATGGGACCGCCAGCTTTTATTGCGAAAAGTGCATTGGCCGATGCGGCAGGATGGGTCGATGTCGATCCATATACGTTGCAACACAAAACATACAAAAATGTGTTTGGTGCCGGTGATTGCACAAACTTACCAACCTCAAAAACAGGGGCTGCCATTCGAAAGCAAGCGCCAGTCGTTGCTGAAAACTTGCTCGCACTGATGAATGGAAAACCGTTACAATCTCGTTATGACGGCTATACATCATGCCCGCTTGTGACCGGTTACAATAAGCTCGTTTTAGCTGAATTTGATTACGATAAAAATCCACGAGAAACGTTTCCGTTTGATCAATCGAAAGAGCGGATGAGCATGTATGTAATGAAAAAGAACTTGTTGCCGATCATGTACTGGAACGGAATGTTAAAAGGATTGATGTGAAAGGGGGCGGAACGATGTCACTAGAACCTGTGTTGCAATTGCTAGAAAATGATGAACAACGTGAAGCACTCCATTACTTTATTGAAAAACTTCCACAGCTAAAAGAAGCGATGGAGTCGGTAGAAGAAAAAGTGGCATTCGTTCAACATGTGATAAACGATAAACAATCGCTTCAAGCATTGTTTACGGAATTTGAGGAAAAAGCAGCGCCATTTCGCCTGACAACTGAGCACCTTGAGGCGCTTGCGACGCTCATTCAATTATTGCCGACGCTTGTCCAATGGCTACAAAAAGCAGAAGAGTTCGTTACATTTGTGACAAGCGTCATGAATGATCGCGAGTCGATGGCGTATTTGATGCAAGGAGTCAAACATATTGTCCCAATCGAAAAAGGATTAGACATTTTAAAAGAAACGAACGAGCGCTTTGCTCGCGAGCGTGATTCGTCTACTGTATCACTTTTACGCATGTACCGTTTGTTAAAACACCCAATCGTTCAAGATGGGGTGAAATATATAGAAACGCTACTTGATGTAGCAAGCAAACATAAATAAGTTGGAGGGGATGTATTATGTTATTTCGTTCATTTTTCGATGAGCAATTAGCGCACATGTCTTATTTAGTTGGATGTCAACGTACAGGAGAAGCGATCGTCATCGATCCAGGTCGCAATGTAGATTGGTACATCGACACAGCGAAAAAAGAAGGGTTGCAAATTATTGCGGCAACAGAAACACACATTCACGCTGACTTCGTTTCAGGAGCAAAAGAATTAGCAAAACGCTGCGGGGCAAAGCTGTATTTATCGGATGAAGGAGATGAAAATTGGAAATATGAATATTTAGATGAAGTTGACCACGAACTTGTGAAAGAGGGAAGTGTTTTTACAGTAGGGAATGTTGAATTTCAAGTGCTGCATACACCTGGTCATACACCAGAGCACGTTTCCTTTATCTTAACCGATAAAGGCGGCGGCGCGACAAAGCCGATGGGCATTTTTACAGGTGATTTCGTATTTGTTGGTGACGTTGGCCGTCCGGACCTGCTTGAAAAAGCGGCAGGGGTTTCTGGCACAGCGGATGTTGGCGCTCGCCAAATGTTTGAGTCGCTGAAAAAATTCAAAGCGCTCCCAGATTATTTACAGGTATGGCCGGCGCACGGAGCGGGAAGTGCGTGCGGGAAAGCTCTTGGTGCCGTTCCTGTTTCAACGGTTGGATATGAAAAGCTGACCAACTGGGCGCTGAAAGTGGCGGATGAAGAAGAGTTTGTGAAACTATTGCTTACAGGCCAACCGGAGCCGCCCAAATATTTTGCAATGATGAAGAAAGTGAACAAAATCGGCCCTGCGTATGTAAATGAAGAAGAAGTGCCAGCGTTGTCAACACGCGACCAACTTGATGAATATAAAGCAGCTGGAGCCTTTATTTTAGATGTTCGCTCATCCCAGCAGTTTGCTCAAGCACATTACGCAGGATCCATTAACATTCCCTTTAACAAGTCATTTACAAACTGGGCAGGTTGGTTCATTAACTATGACCAAGATATTGTATTGATTGCAAGTCAAGAAGATGTACAAGCGATTCGCAAAGCGCTTGCTTATATCGGGTTAGATCGTGTTGTTGCTTATATTGAGCCATCTGTCGCATTAAGCGGCGAAGTTGAGAAATACGAAGAAATCGATGTGCATCAATTGCGACAATATTTGCAAGATGACCATTATCAACTCATTGACGTACGCAGCCAAGCGGAATGGGATGAAGGATATATTGAAGGTGCGCAGCACATTATGCTTGGTACGCTTGCAGATCGTCTCAATGAGCTTCCAGAAGGAAAAACGTATATCGTTCAATGTCGTTCAGGAGGGCGTTCAGCGATTGGGGCAAGCATTTTACAAGCGAAAGGATTCAAGCAAGTACTCAACTTAAAAGGTGGATATTTAGCGTGGACGAGAGAAAAACTTCCAGTTGTGAAACCATCATAAGGGCTGACGTTGTCAGTCCTTTCTTTTCATCTTGTTTCCTTGTTATTACTCACATTTCGCACCCTGAATAAAAATTCAAAATAAGCCTGATTTGATCGAATAAAAATTATTTATTTTACAATATTTGTATAAAAATTTATTTTTATGCGAATATTTGGGTTATTTTTTGTATATTATGCAAAGGTTGCGAAATATGAGTTATTAATGGAAGAGAAGAGAGGAGAGAACATGCAATTTTTGGATAAAATTTTTGCGTATATTCAAGATGGAATTATTGTCATGGATCATGAACGAACAATTGTTGAGATGAATCCAGCCGCAAAGCGGCTCACTGGTTGGCAACTTGGTGAAAAAGTGCCGTATTGTTCATTTTGTCAACAACGCAAAGTGAAAGAAGGAGAAGAACGGTGTTACTTAATTGCCACAGAAGAAGTTCCGTATTTTGTATCCGAAATGCCGACTGATCATGGACAGTGGATTGATGTAGAAATGAGCACAGAGCTCATTCTCGAACAAGATAAGGCGAAATATTATTTGCTTGTTTTGCGTGATCAAACGGCAAAGAAAAAAGAAGAAGAGGCGCGTCGTTCAAAGTGGATGGTGAAAAAATTAACAGAAGCAAAAGAAGAAGAACATAAACGTCTTGCTCAAGAATTGCATGACGGTGTCGGGCAATCGCTCTACAGTATTTCCATCGCATTAGATAATATCATTCAGCGAGTGCAAGATGAAAAACTGCACATATACGTCAAAGAAGTGCGTGAAGAGCTTGGGAGAGTCATGGAAGATGTGAAGCTATACGCGCAACAACTTCGCCCGAAAAGCTTGGATGCGCTCGGATTGATTCCGACGATTCAATCGCTCATTCATTCGCTGCAATTCAAAATGCCGACCACTTCGTTCTCATTTCAAACGAATGTAAATAGACGATTATCGCCAACAATAGAAATTAACGTGTACCGCATCATTCAAGAAGCGCTGCATAACGTCATGAAATACGCAAAAGCAACAGAGGTGCGTGTTTCGATTGAACAGACGGGACGAGAATTACTTGTGTCCATTGAAGATAATGGTGTTGGTTTTCACGTTGAAGAAAAGCGTGAAGGACTTGGTTTAAAACATATTCAGGAACGTGTTTTTCACCTTGGGGGAGAAACAACCATTACATCTGCACCGATGAAAGGAACAACGATTTTGGTGCGTGTGCCGCTAGAAGGGGGAGAAGAGAGTGAAAGTGTTAATCGTCGATGACCATGATTTAATTCGCAAAGGCATCCGTCTGCTTCTTGAAGGATTTCCCGATGTGGAAGTCGTTGGGGAGGCAAGCAGCGGTTGCGATGCGATTACGCTTGCATTGAAGCATCATCCAGATATCGTTTTGCTGGATCTTTCCATGCCGACAGGGCTCGATGGATTTACAACCGCAAAAACGATCATGGATGAATTAAGAGGTGTGAAAATTATTGTTTTGACGATGCATGATGAAGAAATCTATGTACAAAAAGCGATTCAATATAACATTCACGGCTATTTGTTAAAAAATAGCCAAACGAATGATTTGTACGAAGCATTGCAAGCGGTATATCACGGTAAGCGATTTTATCGCACACACATTCCGCAAGAACGTCTTGAAAAAATGTTTGCGGAAAAAGAGATGAAATCATCGCTTACCAATCGCGAAAGAGAAATTGTTCGACTGACGTTTTTAGGATATACGAACAACCAAATTGCAAATAAGTTAAAAATCAGCCCGAAAACGGTGGAAAACCATAAAACGAACATTATGCAAAAGCTTGGTATTAAAGAAAAACATGAGCTCATTCAATACGCGCTAAAAAATCATATTGCGGATTTAACTTAGTACTCGGTAGAAAAGTGAGCGGCGCTATATGAAGAAAGAAGCCCGATATGTGCTCCCTGTTTTATGGCTGATGAATAGATAGAGTGGCAAGCGATGTTGCTCAGCCGCTCAATCGTTGGACTCGATTGTTATTCCGACTCCCCGTTTTGTTTGTGAACATGATTCGAAACAAAAAAGCGGTGTGAAGGTGTTTTTTTAGTTAAAATGAATAGTGTCAATCAACGATGCCCGAAAAAGTGGTTCGATGGTCTTTTCCGAGATGTTTCGAAAAAGCAAGAAAATGAGGGGATTCGTGTGAGGGAATTTGCAGCGTTAACGAATATGGACATGATTGACCGTTTTATTGATGAAAATGAGCTGGCGTTTTTGTTTCTTTCTAGTCAAAGTTGCAGGGTTTGCCATGCGCTTTATCCGAAAGTGGGAGAATTAATGGAAGAATTCCCGTTGATTCAACTGGGGCATGTTGTCGTAGACGATGTGAAAGAAGCAGCCGGGCGGTTTTCGGTTTTCACGGCTCCCGTTTTACTTTTATTTGTCGATGGAAAAGAGGTTTTTCGAGAAGCGCGTTTTGTGCATATGGATTTATTGCGTGAAAAGGTGGGGAAAATATACAAAATGGTGGTCGGTTAAAACGTGTGGGGAACATTTTGGAATCATAGTTCAGCTTGTAGAGCAGGCATCATCGATTTTGCAAAAAGGAGCTTATACGCTTTTTAGAAGGCTGGTGAAACACAATGATGTTTGCCAAATCCGTTCGTTCTGGTTGGAAAGAAGAGATGGTTGCACCGATGAAGAAGAGGTGAATGTCGAATGGTGGAGCGGAAAAATGGGATTATGGAAAACTTTCTTCAATTCACGTTATTAGTCGTGATCAATTTGTTTGTTGGATCAATGGTAGGGATCGAGCGAACGATCCTTCCTTTATTAGGTGAGAAACAGTTTGGTTTGGCTTCGACAAGCGCCGCTCTTTCTTTTATCATTAGTTTCGGTTTTTCCAAGGCGATTGTGAATTATTTTGCCGGTCAAATTGCAGATCGATTTGGAAGAAAACGAGTCCTTTTGATCGGTTGGGCGATTGGTCTTTTCGTGCCGATTCTTACAATTTACGCCCATGCGTGGTGGGTCATTGTATTTGCGAACATTTTATTAGGCATTAACCAAGGTTTGACTTGGTCTATGACGGTGAACATGAAGATTGACATTGCGAAAGCGAACCAAAGAGGAACAGCGGTCGGATTAAATGAGTTTGCGGGTTACTCGGGCGTCGCCATGATGGCAGCGGTATCAGGATTTATGGCTTCCCGCTATTCATTAAGTCCCGAACCGTTTTATGTAGGAATCGGCATCGCGATGGTCGGAATGTTGCTGTCTCTCATTGTGAAGGATACGGAACAACACCTAAAGACGCAAGTTCAGGATCATGGTTCGGCAATGCCAGACCGTCCTTTATCCTCTAGAGAGATCTTTCGTTTGACATCATGGAAAGATCCTACTCTCTCTAGTGCGAGCTTTTCTGGATTGTCGACTAATTTGAAAGACGGAATGGCGTGGGGGTTGTTTCCTTTATATTTTTCGACAGTCGGATTAAGTGTAAGTGAGATCGGTGCGATTGTGGCGATATATCCAGCCGCGTGGGGTTTTTTTCAACTGTTCACGGGGGCGTTGAGTGACAAAATCGGAAGAAAGAAGCTGGTTACCTATGGCATGTGGGTGCAAGCTTTTTCGCTCTGGTTTCTTTTAGTTGTCAACCATTTTTCTTTATGGGTCTTGGGGGCGATTTTTTTAGGTTTGGGTACCGCGATGGTTTACCCGACTTTGCAAGCGGTGATCGGGGATGTTGCGTCACCGAATTGGCGCGCGTCATCGATGGGGGTATATCGCTTTTGGAGAGATAGCGGTTATGCGTTTGGGGCTCTTGCCGCAGGGGTTATAGCAGATGTAGTAGGCGTGACATGGTCGATTGGGATTGTAGCGTTGTTTCCGTTTCTAGCGGGGGTCTATTCACATGTGCGGATGGATGAAACTTTGAAGAAACCGTGACAAAGTAGGCTGTGAAGTGTGTTGATCTATTGACTTGTTTGGAAGCTCTACCCGCTGTTCGCAACCCCTTCTTTGTTATGGCGCAATCCGCTCGGGGTGCTGTATTTGCCAAGTGGAAATCGCGGTGTCATGCTTGGGGTGGCAACGGCTGTAATCGTGACGATGTTTCGCGCCTATCACCGAAAAATCCCTATGCATTTGTTAGTGAACTCGCTGATAGTTATTTATTTAGGAGGTCGCTTTGTTTTATTATTTGTTTGAAAGGCGATACGGTTCATCGTTGGATCATAGTTGGTTTGCTTCCCATCCTATTCATTTGTACCAATTATTTTTGACCGTTGCTGTCATGTTGTGGACCGTATGGCAACGAAACCCTATCGAAAAAGTGAACTATGCGTACGTATTTTTCACAATATGGGGAATTAGCCAATGGATGATTTGGATGATCGCAAAGTGATGGAAACTGCGTATCAGAACTAAGGGGGTCAAACAGACGGCACACTGTTCGATGGAAACATTGGATGAAAAAAGGAGTTGATCGACATGTCAGTCATATTCGCTTTCGTTGCAGGAGCGCTTTCATTCTTTTCTCCTTGCGTTTTTCCGCTCGTCCCCGCTTACGTCGCCCATTTAACAGGCACACCGATCGCGGGAGACAAAATCCAAATCGGAAAACGGGAAATCTTCATTCGCTCTCTAGCCTTTATTGGTGGATTTAGCATCATTTTTGTGGTGATGGGCGCTACGGCTAGCGTGATAGGGCAAATGTTTGCTCAATATCGAGATCTTGTTGAAAAAATAGCCGGTTTGTTTATCATCATATTCGGATTGCAGATGGCGGGGATTCTTTCCTTTCGGTTGTTGATGAAGGAAAAACGCTGGGATGCGGGCGCGAAGAAGCCGACCGGTTTGCTAAGTTCGATTTTGGTTGGAATGGCGTTTGCGGCTGGTTGGTCGCCTTGCGTTGGGTTGACGCTGTCGTCTATTTTGCTGCTGGCTAGCTCTACGAAAACATTATATAGCGGAATGGGGCTTCTGCTGCTCTATTCGCTCGGGTTAGGTGTACCATTTTTGCTTATTTCTCTCGCGATTACGAAATCATTAAAAATTGTAAAAAATATAAACCGTTGGCTTCCGACGTTATCGAAAGTCAATGGTTGGCTGCTTGTGGCGCTTGGTGTTTTGCTTTATACAGGGAAAATGACAAAAATCAGCGCCATTTTATCGAGCTACTCCATCTTTTCCTTCTAACGGCCTCCTGAAAATCTCACTGTGATCGGAAGCGAGCGCGGGGGATGTTGGTTGAATACCATTCAATGTATTATGCTGGAGGGAGTAAAAACGTTGCGAAAAATCGTTGTTGTGCTTGTATTGCTTGTTTTGGCAGGATGGGCGGTTTACGATACGTTGTCGAATCAAGTTGCTTCCCCGGTGGAGGATGGAACGCAACATGAAAGTGAAATCGTTGAAGGGATTGAGGTGGGAAATCAAGCGCCGGATTTTGCATTGCGGACGCTTGATGGGAAGGAAGTGAGACTATCTGACCTTCGCGGCAAAAGGGTGATTGTGAACATGTGGGCGACTTGGTGTCCACCTTGTCGAGCGGAAATGCCGGATATGCAGAAGTTTTATGAACGATATAAAGATGAAGGGGTGGAGATTGTCGCGGTCAATTTAACTCAATCGGAAAAACAGCTGGAACAGGTTGCGCGGTTCATTCAGGAGTATGGCATTACATTTACGGTCGTTCTTGACGAAAAAGGAGAGGTATCCCGACAATACCAGGCTCATGCGATTCCGACAAGCTATCTCATTGACTCGCAAGGGATTATACGAAAAAAAATGATTGGACCGATGAGTTATGACTGGCTGGTGGATCAGATGAAGTCGATCCAATAAATGTATAAAGGGGAAGAGATGGTGAGAGAGGCAAAACGACAGACGACAGAAGATTCCAAATATATTCAGCAACACTTGGCGAACGAGCGGACGTTTCTTGCTTGGATTCGTACTTCGATCGCGGTGATTGGGATTGCGTTTTTGATGATCAATTTGCATGAAAAAGCGACGGCGAGCGCATTGTCAACATTTCTCGTTCAGCTTATCGGAGCATTGGCGGTGGTCATTTCCGTCTGCACGATTGTGTTTTCTACCGTTAGTTATGTCGTGAAGACGAAACAAATAAATGAGCAAACGTTCCGGCCGTCGCGTCCGTTAATTTGGTTTTTAGCTTCTCTATTGTTGTTGATTACCGGATTGTTTGGATATTATTTTTTTACCTTGCTTTAACAGCGGCTTTTTTGCCGCTTTTTGTTTTGTCCTGTTTTAGGGTTAAGAGTAGCGCACAAGCAAATGAATAAAACAAAAGAACAGCAATTGACTGTCGTGGTTCGCTCAATCAAATCGATACTAGGATGTATTGGAGATTACATACAAGGAGGAGTCCGCGATACAAGACGCCCCTCACTTGCCTTACAGAGAGGAAGAAGGGGGGCAATGTCCAGTAAAAGGAAAAAAGAGGAGAAACGATTCAGCGGCATCATACGTGCCGCAATGGGGGGCAGTGTACATACATGGGGGCAGAAGATGGCAAGACAAGGTGCGGTTGCGGGCAATAAGCATATATATATTTATCATACCGGCGCCGAAGCTTTGTTGATTCAATGGAGGGATGATCGTGTTTATTCACACTGTTCAACCTGGAGATACGCTTTTTTCAATCAGCAGGCGATACGATTATCCGCTGGAACGTCTGCGCCTTGTCAATGGCTTAGTTGAAACGAATATTGTTCCTGGTCAGGCATTGCTTGTTCCTAGCTATACGTATACAGTGCAGCCAGGGGACACGCTAAGCGCCATTGCACGGAGAGCGTTTGTGACGGTCGAACAGTTGCGGGCAGCCAATCCGGCGGTGGACCCGTACAGAATGCTTCCAGGAATGAAAATTTATATTCCTGATATTTCCTGGTATCAAGCCATAACGTTAGCGTATTACACTCTCCGTGAACCGAACTTAGATCGGGCGCTCGTGCGGGATTTTGCCCCATATTCATCGTACATTGCTCTGTTCGAATATCGCTTTGCCCCTAATGGCGACATTATTACTATGCGGGATGACGCCGCAGCGATTGAAACAGCGTGGCAAAACCGCGTGACGCCCATTGTGGTGGTGACGAACCTAACATCGAAAGGATTTAGTACGAGACTGGCGAGCCAAGTGCTGAACAATCCGGAAGCAAGGGCGAATTTGGTCGAGAACATCTTTTATTTAGTATCACGAAAGGGCTATGGTGGCGTCAATATTGACTTCGAGCAAGTTCGCGGCGAGGATCGTGATTTGTTTACTGGTTTTTTGCGCCAGCTGCGCGATCGGTTAAAACCAGCTGGATATGTTTTGACAATCGCCGTTCCAGCGAAAACGAGCGAGGAGATCCCTTGGCTCAGAGGCTACGATTACGGCGGCATTGGCGCTGTCGTCGACTATATGTTTATTATGGCGTACGATTGGCACCATTTAACAAGTGAACCTGGTCCAGTCGCTCCTATTAGTGAGGTGAGATCGACGCTTCAGTTTGCCGTCGAGCGCGTCCCCCGAAAAAAAATCTTGCTCGGACTCCCGTTATATGGATACGATTGGATCATTCCATACCAGCCTGGGACATCGGCGGATGCTCTCTCCAACCAAGAGGCGGTTTTAACCGCCATGCGTTACCAATCATCGATTCAATATTCACTTCAGTATGAATCGCCGTTTTTTCGATATACTGATGAACTTGGAAACATTCATGAGGTATGGTTTGAAGATGTAAGAAGCATGGGACAGAAAATGAAATTGGCCCGCCAATTTCAGATTGCAGGCGTCGGTGCATGGGAGCTGGCGTTAGGATTTGCGCCAGGGCCATGGCTGCTGCGAAAATTTTTTACTGTACGAAAGGTATAATTTAAAAGCGGTCTTTGTTTCGCCGCTTTTTCATTTTTTTTCGGGGACGTGTATCTTCCTGTTGACAAAAGAAAAACAATCCGATAATATTATTTCTGTGATACATATACACGTATATGTATATAACTACAAACGTGTATATGTGTATAAAACTGAGGCAGGCACTAAAATATAATAACGAAAAACATAAGGAGGTTATTTTGATGAAAGTAGCGATTATTGCAGCCAATGGCGGGTTGTTTGATGCGTACAAGGTGTTCAACATCGCGACAGCTGCTGCGGCGGCAGACGCGGAAGTCGGGGTGTTCTTCACGTTTGAGGGGTTGAATCTCATCCATAAAGAAGCGCACAAGCAATTGCCGATTCCTGAAGGGAAAGAACATTTGCAACAAGGGTTCCAAAAAGCGAACGTTCCATCGATTGAAGAATTGCTTCAAATGGCACAAGAAATGGGTGTAAAACTGATCGCCTGCCAAATGACGATGGATGTGATGGGGCTTGACAAAGATCAATTTGTCGATGGCATTGAAGTAGCGGGGGCGGCGACGTTCCTGCAGTTCGCGAAAGACGCGGACATTACATTGGCCTTCTAATGAGGGAGAGGAGGAAGGAGAATATGGCACAAGTCACTGTCTATACAACAACTACATGCCCGTATTGTGTAATGGCGAAAAACTTTTTGCGCGCCCAAGGCATTCCGTTTCGGGAAGTGAATGTTGAGTTGGATCCGAAAGCGGCGCGGAGACTGGTGGAAACGACCGGGCAAATGGGCGTGCCGCAAATCGAGATTAACGGCCGCTGGGTGCTCGGGTATGATCCGGAAACGATTATAGCGTTGTGGAATGAGGCGAATCATCGCTGAAAATCACATGCGAATGATAGAACGATGGAGGAAGGAGGGGATATCGTTGACGAAAACGATTTCGGTCAAAGAGATCGCCAATCAAATCATGCGCGGTGAAGAGTTGTTTATTGTAGATGCCCGCAATCCTGAAGATTTTGCCGATTGGCGGATTGAAGGGAAGGGTGTTGAGGTCGTCAATATTCCGTATTTTGACGTGTTGGACGGTATCGAACCGTATTTGGACCGTTTGCCGAAAGACAAAAGCAAGACGATTTACGCCGTTTGCGCGAAGGGCGGCTCGTCGGAGTTTGTGGCCGAACAGTTGGAAGCGGCGGGCTATATGGACGTTTATTCGATCGAAGGCGGCATGAAGGCGTGGAGCGAGCATTTGGAACCAGTGAAAATCGGCGAGTTGAAAAACGGAGGAACGATTTACCAATTCATTCGCCTCGGCAAAGGGTGTCTCTCGTATCTCGTCGAATCGAACGGCGAGGGGGCGTTGATCGATACGAACCGCATGACAGACGTGTACGTCCGTTTTGCGAAGGATCATGGCATTGCGATCAAGCATGTGCTCGATACACACTTGCATGCCGATCATATTTCTGGCGGACGCAAATTGGCCGAAGAACTCGGCGCGGTCTATTATTTGCCGCCGAAAGACGCCGAAGAGGTGACATTCTCCTACACACCGATTCAAGATGGAGACCGCATCCGCGTCGGCCATGTCGTGATTGAAGCGCTGTATTCGCCGGGACATACGATCGGCAGCACATCGTTTATTGTGGACGATCAATATTTGTTAACCGGCGATATTTTGTTCATCGACTCAATCGGCCGTCCGGATCTGGCAGGAAAGGCGCAAGACTGGGTTGGCGATCTGCGGGAGACGCTTTACCAGCGCTACAAACAGCTTGCCGACGACTTGATTGTGTTGCCGGCGCACTACATGGGCCCGAATGAAATGAACGAAGATGGCAGTGTAGCGGAACGATTAGGCGTGCTTTACGAGAAAAACCATGGGTTAAATATTTCTAGCGATGAAGAATTCCGCCGAACTGTCACGGAAAACTTGCCGCCGCAGCCGAATGCTTATAAGGAAATCCGTCAGACGAATATGGGGAAACTGCATCCGACAGAAGACGAACAACGGGAGATGGAAATCGGTCCAAACCGTTGCGCCGTTCGGTAGAGAAAAACAGTCCGGCGTTTCTCTGCCGGCTGTTTTTCTTTTCTTCACAGCTCTTTTTCGGATATCATTTCATTAGGAAAATGGGAGGGAACAAGATGGCAGGGCATCGTTTTCATCATGAAAAAGCTGATCGACTGCTTGACCCGAAACGGAAAGAGTGGATTGACCCGCAACAGGCGATTTCGATGTTGTCTGTAAAACCGGATGACACGGTCGTTGATCTCGGCGCCGGGAATGGCTATTTTACGATTCCGCTGGCGCAGGCGACAAACGGAAAAGTATACGCGGTCGATGTGCAGCCAGAGATGATCGAATTGTTAAAACAACGAACCGAGCAGTTGGCAATCACTAACATCGAATACCGGGTGGCGGATGTTTCTTCCACTTCACTTCCATCTCATTCGATGGATAAAGGAATCATGGCGTTCGTCTTTCATGAAGTGGAACAAAAAGAGGCCGCCATCGATGAGATCCGCCGCGTGATGAAGCCGAATGGACGATTTCTTTTGATTGAATGGGAAGCAGTTGAAAGCGAAATGGGGCCGCCCCTTCATGAGCGGATTCCGTCGGATGAACTGCTTTCCTATATGAAACAAAAGGCGAGCGATGTGGAACTTGTCCGTTTCCACCCGGCTGTCTATGGTCTTTTGATTCGCTGGGAATAGCCGATTGGTAAGGAAAATGATTCTTGTTGCCCTTATACTGAATGGGGTATATAATGATCGTGCATAGGATAAACAGAGGGGGTGAACTGTTGATAGGCAGTAGTTTGTTATTTTTTCTTTTTCTTTTGACGGCTGCGTTGTACCGACGCTATTATCCTGTGAAAAATATTCCGTGCCTTCCGGTAGGAGAGGTTCCGGACGGCTTGCTTCTTGTCGACTTGCGCGATTATAATGAAAGCAATGGCCCCATATTTGGCCAAGCGTTGCATATTCCAGTGGCGTATTTGAAACGGCATGCTCGGCATATCCCGCGGCAGCCGCTGCATATCATCGTCCAGGATGCCATCGAAAAAAACGTCGGCATCCGTCTGTTGCGCCGCTATGGCTATGAGGTGAAAAGCTATTCGATCGCCGCTTGCGATTGCCGAGAAAGGGGACGAACTGACCGATGGAATACAATAAAGAAATCAAAAACCGCTTAAAACGGATTGAAGGACAAATTAAAGGCGTTCTTGGCATGATGGAACAAGGGAAAGACTGCAAAAGCGTCGTTTCCCAACTGTCGGCGGCGCGCAATGCCATCGACCGCGCGATTGCCGTGATCGTCAGCACGAATTTAGAGCACTGTCTGCGTGAAAGCATGGAAAAAGGGGAAAAGACAGATCATCTCGTGAAAGAAGCGGTGGAGCTGCTTGTGAAAAGCCGTTAATGCGTTGATCAACAAAAAAGATGTTGACAACGTTCTTTTTCTTGTAGTAATATACCCATAGGGGTAATGGTAATAAAATTTATGAGATCAAGGAGGTCATCACAATGAACGTAGCGAAAGTATTGGATGCCAAAGGACTTGCCTGCCCGATGCCGGTGGTGAGAGCCAAAAAGGCAATGGACGAATTGGAATCGGGACAAGTGCTGGAAGTGCACACGACCGATAAAGGGGCGAAAAACGATTTGCCTGCGTGGGCGAAAACAAGCGGCCATACGGTCATTGATATGAAAGAGGAAAACGGTGTGTTGACGTTCTGGATTCAAAAAGGATAATTTTCGCGTTTTTATATACCTGTATAGGTATGCAGAAAGGAGGCAGCGAGATGGCACAGCCAAAGAAAAAGACGACGATCATTTTGTTCAGCGGCGACTACGACAAGGCGATGGCGGCCTACATCATCGCCAACGGCGCCGCTGCATACGATCATGACGTGACGATTTTTCATACGTTCTGGGGGCTCAACGCCTTGCGGAAAGAGGCGCCGGTTTCGGTGCAAAAAGGGTTTCTCGAAAAGATGTTTGCGAAGATGATGCCGCGCGGCGCGGACCGCATGGGGCTGTCGCGCATGAATTTTGCCGGCATCGGCCCAAAGCTGATCAAAAAGGTGATCAAGAAACATAACGCCATGCCGCTTCCTCAGTTGATCGAGATGGCGAAAGAGCAAGGCGTGAAACTCGTCGCCTGCCAAATGACTGTCGATTTGCTTGGGCTGAAGCCGGAGGAATTGATCGATGGCATTGAGTTTGCTGGGGTGGCTGCGTATTTGGCTGACGCTTCCGAAGGAAATGTGAACTTATTCATTTAATCATCTTGACTCATGAGGGAATCGTATGGCACAAACAGTGATCAACATTATCCTGTTCGTTTTGCTTGCTTGGTTTCTCGCTAGCCGCTTCATTCCCCCAAGAGGGGTGCAAATGATCACAACGGCTGAATTAAAGCGGCGGCTGAAACAACCTGGCGTGCAATATATTGATGTGCGTACGCCGATGGAGTTTCGCTCTTATCATTTGCCGGGGTTTCGGAACATCCCGCTTCATGAATTAACAGCGCGTGCCCATGAATTATCCAAGGAGAAAGAAGTCATTGTCATTTGCCAAAGCGGGATGCGAAGCCAAAAAGCGAGCAAGGTCTTAAAGAAGCTTGGATTTCGTTCTGTGACAAACGTCAAAGGAGGCCTAAACGCTTGGCAGTAGAGGAGGATGACGATGAAAACGATCACGCCAAAAGAAGTGGAGGAACAGCTTCGCGCGGGAGAACTTCTTCACATCATCGACGTGCGCGAGCCGGATGAAGTCGCCACAGGCAAAATTCCCGGAGCGATCAACATTCCGCTCAGTTTGATCGAGTTTCGCATGCATGAACTGGACAAAAATGAAGAATATATTCTTGTCTGCCGTTCCGGCGGGCGAAGCGGCCGTGCGGCGGAGTTTCTTGACAGCCGCGGTTACCGCGTCGTTAACATGACAGGCGGCATGCTTGCCTGGGAAGGGCCTGTCGAATAAACAGTCAAGGAGGGAATCAGCAAATGATCAAAGTCGATATGACCGTCGATGCGAAAGGATTGTCCTGCCCGATGCCGATCGTCCGCACGAAAAAGGCGATCAACGAATTGGAGCCGGGCCAAGTGCTTGAAGTGCAGGCGACGGATAAGGGTTCCAAAGCCGATATCAAAGCATGGGCGGAAAGCACAGGGCATCAATATTTGGGAACGATTGAAGAAGACGGTGTCCTGAAGCATTACATCCGCAAGTCAACGGAGAATGAAACGCGCAGCGAAACGGCATTTCCGCATGTCGTCTCCAACGAAGAACTGCAAGAAAAGCTTCATGATCCCGAGACGTTTGTCTTGGATGTCCGCGAACCGGCGGAGTACGCGTTTGGCCATATTCCGGGCGCGGTTTCGATCCCGCTTGGAGAGCTTGATCGCCGGATGGAGGAACTTCCGAAAGACAAAACGATTTACGTCGTTTGCCGCACAGGAACACGCAGTGATTTAGCCGCGCAAAAGCTGGCCGAGCAAGGATTCGAACATGTGCGGAACGTCGTTCCAGGCATGTCGCAATGGAACGGGCCGCTCGATTCCGCTCAATCGTAATTGAGCGGCCTTTTTGGATAAAAAATATACTCTGTAGGGTATATTAATATCATCAAAGAGGGAGGATGTTAATTATGGTTAAAGAAATGACGGTGCAACAAATGACGGAAAAGGTGTTAAACAAACAATCGCTGTTCATCTTGGATGTTCGCAACGAAAGTGATTTTCGCGATTGGAAAATCGAAGGGGAAAACTTTGAGTATTTGAACGTTCCGTATTTTGAGTTGATCGATGGGGTTGACTCGATTGTCGACCGTCTTCCGAAAGACAAAGACATCGTCGTTGTGTGCGCGAAAGGCGGGTCATCGGAATTTGTCGCCGAACAGCTGGCGGAAGCCGGGTTTGACAACGTTTATACGCTCGCTGGTGGAATGCAAGCGTGGAGCGAGCATCTCCATCAAGCCAAAGTATACGAAGACGATCAATTGAAAATTTACCAATTCATCCGCGTCGGCAAAGGCTGCCTGTCGTATATGGTCCTTTCCGGAAGCGAAGCGCTTGTCGTCGATCCGCTGCGGTTTATTGACGTGTACGAACAAGTGGCCCAACAAGAAGGGGTAAAGATCACTCATATCGTGGACTCGCACTTGCATGCCGACCACTTGTCCGGCGGCAAGGCGCTGGCGGAACGGACAGGCGCTGCTTACTACTTGATGAAAAGCGAAGGAGCGGTGTTTGATTTCGAGCCGCTTGAGCAACATGAAACGATCGACTTCGAAAACGTTCATTTGGAAGTGTTGGCAGTGAAAACACCGGGGCATACGCCGGGCAGCGTCTCCTTCTTTGTCAACGGCAAATGGCTGTTCTCCGGCGACACCATCTTTGTCGGCGGACTCGGTCGGCCGGACCTTGGCGGCAAGGTGGCGGAATGGGCGGCGGATTTGTATGACACCGTGTATGAAAAAGTCGCGGCCATGGCCGATGATGTGATCGTCTTGCCGGCTCACTACGCCAATTTAGATGAAGAAATCAATGCGGAGGGGTATGTTGGCGATACGTTGGGCCGCATCCGCGCGCGCAATGAGATGATGCAAAACAAACCAAAAGACGAATTTATCGATCTTGTCATCCAAAGCGCCAATACGGAAACACCGCCGAACTTTGAAGACATTGTCGCCATCAACCGCGGGCTCAAAACCGTTGATATCGAAACGCAACGGGAGCTTGAGATCGGTCCAAACCGTTGTGCACTGCATCATACCCATGCATAAAGGAGCGACACAGATTATGGGGGACGTGCATCGTCCCCTTTTTAAAACAAAATGGAGGGATCGTTGATGGATGTTTCGCTTGCGTTTATGATTGTCATCTTTTTAATCGGCTTTATCGGCTCGTTTATTTCTGGCATGGTCGGGATTGGCGGATCGATTATTAAATATCCCATGTTGTTGTATCTTCCGCCGTTGTTTGGGCTGGCGGCGTTCAGCGCCCATGAAGTGTCGGGGATCAGCGCGGTGCAAGTATTTTTCGCCACGATCGGCGGTGTATGGGCGTATCGAAAAAGCGGCTATTTGAACAAATCGCTGATTCTATATATGGGGGTGAGCATCCTTATCGGCAGTTTTGTCGGCGGCTATGGCTCGAAGCTGATGAGCGAAGGAACGATTAACGTGGTTTACGGCGTCTTGGCGGCGTTAGCAGCCATCATGATGTTTGTGCCGAAAAAAGGGATCGATGACATTCCGATTGAACAAGTGACGTTCAACAAATGGTTGGCGGCAGCCTTGGCATTTCTGATCGGCGTCGGCTCCGGCATTGTCGGGGCGGCGGGTGCCTTTCTGCTTGTGCCGATCATGCTCGTTGTCCTGAAAATCCCGACGCGAATGACGATCGCCACCTCATTGGCGGTGACATTCATTTCCTCAATTGGCTCCACGTTCGGGAAAATCGCCACCGGCCAAGTCGATTACCTTCCGGCTCTCATCATGGTCATAGCGAGCCTGCTTGCCTCGCCGTTAGGGGCGAAAGCGGGGCAAAAAATGAACACAAAAGTGCTGCAAGTGATTCTTGCCGTGCTGATTTTAGCGACCGCAGTGAAAATTTGGATGGATATTTTGTAATCCAAACGGCTTTAGTGATAGCTCCGGCGTGATTAGGGAATGATAAACAGCGAAATCATGATGGGAAAGGGAGAAACGAGGATGTTCCATTATACGGTTGACGTGCAGGCGGGTATGGAGAAAACCATTCAGCGTCTAGAAGAAAGCTTGAAAAAAGAAGGGTTCGGCGTGTTATGGCGGTTTAGCGTGACCGAGAAACTACAGGAGAAAGGGATGGACTTTTCCACGCCGATGGTCATTTTGGAAGTGTGCAACCCGCAAGAAGCGGCGCGGGTGCTAAATGAAAACGTTCTTGTCGGCTACTTTTTGCCGTGCAAGCTCGTCGTCTACCAAGAAAACGGCACAACGAAAATCGGCATGCCGAAACCGACGATGCTCGTTGGCATGGTAAACGAGCCGGCGATTAAGGAAATCGCGGCCGACATTGAGAAGCGGTTAATCGCTTGCATTGACCGATGCCGCTGACACGCAAGCAGCTCACCTGTCTGAAAGGGTGAGCTGTTTCTATTTGGAACGTACATGGTTGGCGGCGCCTTGCGTTTGTTAAGGGAGAACGTTAATGTGAGACAAGCGGTCAAACAATATCTCCGAGCCGCTCTTTTCTTAACTGGCTACTGACGAGTTCATCAAGTTGGCGGATTTTTTG